>LFJI01000055.1 GCA_001235855.1 Candidatus Burkholderia brachyanthoides | reverse complement strand
ACTTCCTAATTTTACCTATTAAACGTAATCCTGATAATACGAATTATCAGGATTAGAAAGGGTATAGTTGCGTCAGTGACACGCTTGAAGCTGCGTGGAGGCGTATATGAATTCAAACTGACAATTATGAAGGCAGCCATGACGTGGCTGGTCATCGAGGCGCTCATTCCGCTCTTCGGTGCCTCGCTCATCTATACGCCCTCTTGTCGTCAAGGGTGCGGGGGAGAAAACCCTTCCCCAACACCCTTGCCTGAAGCGTCTATACCGGCACGACAGCCCATCAAGGGCTGCTGCGCTGATTGTCCCACCCGTTTTCGGTGCTCGACCTGGCCTGCGGCCAGTTCTGCGCTCCGCGTGCGGCTTCCGGGCGACCCCTTGACCGCCTGCCACACCGAAAAACACTCAAGCATTTACGCAATTACGTATATACGTACGTAAGAAGGTTAGAATGTAGTCATGGTGTTCTTGGTCAACCTGATAAGCGAAGAGGGCAAACATGCAAGGCGTTTAGCGTACCTACAACGTATTCACGATGTGCAGTGGCTTGGGAGGCGGGGCAAAGGGGTTTCAGGATGCCCTCTCACGCGTCGGGAAAATGACCGCGAATTGGCGTTGCATCGGCGGGATCGATAACGATCCGGCTGCGTGCCGCGACTTCCGACTTCCTTTCGCTTGTCGGCGTCCCTTGCTCGCTGATGGATCTGTTCACGCGAGAGCAATACACCGCATTCAATGGCGCCGAGCCGCCGGCCGGTTGGCGTGAAGCAACGCCTGCAGACGTGCGCGCAGCAGCCGGCAACGAGCACCCGCACTGCGTTTTCATCTCATCGCCGTGCAAGGGGGCATCTGGCCTCCTGTCGGAGAAGCTCAGCCGCACGCCCAAATATCAAGCTCTCAACGAGCTGACGCTGCGCTGCGTCTGGCTGATGTGCGAAGCGTGGAAAGACGACCCGGTAGAACTGATCGTGTTCGAGAACGTGCTTCGCCTGCAGACACGCGGCCGGCACTTGCTCGACCAGATCGGCCAGATCCTTCGACACTACGGATATGCCGTCAACGAGACGACGCACGATTGCGGCGAGATCGGCGAACTCGCGCAAAGCCGCAAGCGCTTTTTGCTTGTCGCGCGTCATACGGCGAAGGCGCCAGCGTTCCTGTACGAGCCGGAAAAGCGCCGACTCCAAGGCGTCGGAACGCTGCTCGGCCGGATGTCGCTGCCGGGCGAGGAGGCAACGGGCCCGATGCATCGCATTCCCTCCCTCCAATGGAAAACGTGGGTTCGGCTTGCGTTCGTCGAAGCCGGCTCCGACTGACGCAGCCTCAACCGCCTCGCGATCGAGGACGGGTATCTGCGTGACTACCTGATCGTCCCGATTGATGAAGAAGCGTGGCATCGCAATGTCTTGGGCGTAACGGCGTGGGACGAGGCAGCAAACACCGTCACCGAGCAGAGCCGCGTCACGACCGGCCGTTTCGCGGTCACCGATCCCCGCACCGGCACCAAGCACAACAACTGCTTTCGCATCGTCCCGTTCGATCACCCTGCAGGTGTCGTGACGGGGGGCACCGGGCCGAGCGCCGGCGCACAAGGCGTCGCAGATCCGCGCCCCCCGCGGGGCCGCTGTTCAGCAAATACAAGGCAAGGTCACGCCGTGGGATCGCCACACCGGCACCGTCATCGGCGGGGACGACCAGGACGCATATGTGCGGTTGCAGACCCGCGCCCCGGCTTCCGTCGCGAGAAGGGCGACAACTATCTCACCGGCGGTCACTAATCCGATCGTTCGACGGGACGTGGCATCGACCTTTCACGACGCTCAAGTTCGCCATGCTTCAGTCGCTCGTCGACCCCGAGCAATGCCTGATCGACGCAGCATTGAGATCTGGACGCGCAAGCGTATCGCGGCAACTGGAGACGCACTGGCATTCAAGCTCGATGGCGATAGCGATCAAGCGTAGCGCGAACGCATTGGCAACGCCGTGCCGCCGAAGGCCGCGAAGGCGGTCGCCGAAGTTATGGGGGCGACGCTACTGCTCGCCGAGTTCGGCGAAACGTTCCAGCTCTCGTCGACGCCGGTGTGGGTGTGCCCGGTTGCCTTGGCGCTCACGCTTTCGTCGACCCTCTAAGACGAAGCCGCAAAGAAAATCACGGTCAGTTGCGTAATAATAGTTGTACTACTAATATTACTATTATCAACGACCATGCGTCCACCCAATGAGACAGCCATGAATCAGGAACTGAGGGACCGAATCTTTGCCGCCGCTGCCGAGCTGTACGCGGAGACGGGCGATGAGCCGAAGGTCGAGGCGGTGCGTCAGCGCGCCCGTGCCGGCATGAACTACGTCGTCGAGGCGTTGGGAGTGGCGCCAGAAGCAGCGGATGCTCGTGCAGACGGTGCGCGCGCCGCTACCGGTCGAGTTGCACGACGCGATTTCTTAGTTTGGCGACCTCATCCGACTGTCGGCAGAGCAATCCGAGGCGTACGAAATGCTCGCGCCTCAGCGCGAGCGCGTCGTCGCCGACTTCGCCCGCCTGGAGGGCAGGGCGGCGCAGATCGACGAGGAGCGTTCGGCCGTCGCCGAACAACTACGCGAGGCGCAACAACAGGCGCACGTAGCCGCTACGGAGACGCGTGAGAAGGCCGCACTCGTCGAACGCCTCGAGGCGGACCTTGAGCGAGCACGCGCCGACGTCGACGCCGTTCGCGCAGAGTTGGCCGCTGCGCGCCACGACGAGGTCGAACTCGAACGCGAGAAGTTGACCAAGGCTGAGGCTCGCCACAAAGCTAAGCACGCCCATGCCGAGCAGGAGCACCAGCGCCTTCAGAACGAGATCGACGAGCTCCGCCGCAACGAAAAGCAGCAGGCGAAGGAAGGACCTTGCCGCCGTGCAGCAAGCCGCCACGAAGGCGCAAACCGAGCGTGATCAACTGGTCGAGCAGCTGGCCGACCTTCGTAAGCGCACTGCGGAAGAGATCCACCGGACCCATGAGAAGGGACAGCAGCGCGAGACCGACGCCAGCCATGCACGCAAAGAGGCCCGAACAGCCGGCGAACTTGAGGCGGCGAAGGCTCAAGTCGTCGATCTTCGTGCGATCATCAAGGACCTATCGTCGGCGGCCAAGCGGTCGCCGAAGTCGTGATTGCGCGCCATATGGATGACTGATGGGCAAGACCTACCTAGAACTCCTCGCCGAACGTGCCGCTCTTGAGCGCCGCATCGAGGAAGCCCGTGCTCGCGAGCGCGAGATAGCGATCGAAGCGATTCACCAACTGATGGACACCTACGCGATCAAGCACAAGGATCTCCACGGCCGCGAAGGTCGCCGCGCGCCATACCAGGTTAATGCGCTGCCGGTCCGTTATCGCGATCCAGCAACGGGCCGGGAATGGTGCGGACGAGGCAACGTACCTGTTTGGAGATTCGCGGGCAGGATCGCTCGCGCTTCGCGATCGAAGCAAATTCCTCTGACTCCGGCGTCTGACCGTTCTAACCATGTCCGAAGTAGTCCAGCCGTTGAATTACTGCGCCCACGCGCTCGACCAGTTTCGCGCACTCATCCCCCCACAATCCGGCGCGACATGCCGGGCATGAAGGCAGGGTACGAGGCCGTGTCGGAGCTGTTGACGGTCAGTATCAAATACATCCTTCCGAACTGCGCCGACCTTATCCAGATCCGCGAGTTGAAGCAGGGCCACATAGACAGCATGCGGCTCTCGTATCTCGTCGTCGCACTGGAAGCGCCCTGGGTTTTGCCTGATGGCGACGGAGGCAGTGAGGCTGTTCAGCACGCGCCGAAACATTGCACTATGCGTCAATCTCGACGAGGACATAGCGAACCTGTTGCCGGGCACTGAGCACTTGCTCGAGGAACCGGGGGGAGGTGTGCTGGTGATTCCGGTGTACTGGACCTTTCGCGATGCTCGATGGCAGATCGCAATGGGCGGCGCATTCGTGCCGCACTCTAACGAGGTGAGCGCCTATGTTCCGGAAGAAGCGGACGAACGCACGCGCTTGGTCAATGAGCCATTGAGGGAGGCGGGCTTGCTGCCGGCGAAGAAGATGCGGCAGTTCCAGACGAAGCCATTCGTCATATTGCCGGAAATGTACGAGTACGCCGTGAACAAGACCGGCTCGCTGCGCGCCGTCCACGCAGAGACGCTCGCGAACGCGCGAGACGAGATCCTCGCGCTGATCCAGACCGCTTGCGTTGTCAACTGCGCAAACGTCATCACGCCGGAAATCGAACCGTCGGCCAAGCTGAATCGCAAGCGCGCGAGTCGTGGCGACACGCCGTTTTTTCAGTATCGAGTGCTCCAGATCACCAGCCCCCGAGCCAAGGGCCAGAGCTTGGGCGGCATACACGCAAGCCCCGGCACTTACTTTCGATCGGGCCACTTACGCCGACTTGAAGGAAAGACCATCACTATTCCCAACACGGTGGTCAACGCCGGTTCGCCGCGCGGTGTCATCACCAAAGACTACGCCGTTCGCCCGCTGCGGTCGTAACCCACCGCTCAGAATGCATCCAGCGTCGCTATAACGGGCTAAAGGAACGCCGCACAGGCCGCGAGAAGGCGACGACGCAGCCCGCGAGCAGGCCAAGCCGCCGTCCGGCCTTTAGATCGTCCCTGGCGCGCCATGCGGCCGCGATCGCAGCTGCACCGCCGCCCGCCGCGGCGATCCACCCCGCCGGCGTCCGAGCCACTGCGCTGAATATCATCATCAGCGGCCCTTGCCCCGCCGCTACACCTGCCCCATAGGGCAGGCGCCCACTGCCGAGCACGAAGCCGACGAAAACGCACAGCGCGCCAAAGGCCGTGAAAGCGAACCCCGCCCCGCCCAACGAAAGCCATCGCGATGCCTCCACGAGCCTCACGGCAACGCGCTCGCTAGTCTTGCTCACGGCGTCGGCTAGCGTGCCTAGCGCCCGCTTGGTCTCCGCGTCGGCGATCGCCGCCATAACCGTGCGCTGGTCATCCAAGATCTTGCCGACGTGCTCGGAGAGCATCGCAGGATACTTCCGGTACAACGTGTCGTAGGATTCCAGCGCCATCAACGCCAGCTACAACGCATCGTTGTCGCGGATGTTGAGCGCATTCTTGACGCGATACAGGCTTTGGGCTTCCTTCTCAGAAGCTTGCCTTCCTAGCAGTTGTTCGAAGGCCGCTTCGACGTCAAGCATCGGTCACTTCCCCGAGCACTTTTCGCACTTCCGTCCGCCACCTGGTCAGCTCCGCGCGATTGCCAATCGGGAGGTCTTGCAAGCCTTTCGCGACCGACAATCGCTTGCTGTAGATGTCGTCCGCAACCCTGTCGGCGAGATCCGGAAAGTTCAACGACTTGCCACCAGCGTCTTCGACGGCCTTCTTCATCTTCGAGGTGTTGTACAACTCGAATTTGCGCTCTTCACCGTAATGCGTGTTGCGTACCACATGGACCGTCGTGTTCGACAACGCTTCCATGTACTCCTTTAACAACTCGAAGCTGTCGCGCTGCCGGTTGATTACCCACAGCGTGACCAGCTTTCGATTCAGCTCGGCGAGCGTGTTGCTGAGTGTCGCGCTATACGTTCCCACACCCTTGTTGTTACGTGCCGCCGTGTTGACCACCACAACAGCGTCCGACTGGTCGTGACAAAGGTTCACCAGATCGATCCAACCGTCCGCTTCATCGAGGTTGATCAACTCGGTTTTAACCTCGTCTTTATACATCTTGTAGACGTCCGGATTCGACGTATCCGATACGATCACGACGATCTTTTCCGATCGCTCCTGCAACGTGTCAATCATCCCGATCGACACCGCAGTCTTACCCACGCCACCCTTGCTACCACCAACGAAATAGATTGCTTTCATGCTCTCTCTCACCTCTTAGATGTCGTCTGAATCAGGTCGCGGCGTGAAGCTGCCGCTTCGTCCGGGCTGCTGATCGCCCGCCGCTACAGGCGGCGGTGCCTTGGCGGGCAGTACGGCAGGCTTACCGCCTGCCGTACTGCCCGCTTCGCCGTCCGTCTTGCCGTCGTTGATGCTCGATTTTTCCCTCACTTCTCCATCCTGAGATGCTCCTGAGATGCCTTTGGGGCTGCGACTTTTCGTTTCCGACCCGGTTTCGTCGCAGCTTGCCGAAGTGCCTTTTCTGAAATCCGTATAAAGCATTTGATACGAAATTTCTCGGCAGCGGGGTAGAGTTTATACTCCCGCCAAATTGGCGTTCGTACAACCGGCGACGCACCAGTCGTTTCACTCCCTATGCGCGGCCTACCGTCCCTGCTCAGGGCTACGCCCCGAGACCCCGACCCCGAGAGAGAAGGGCCGAATATTGAGTACCAGCAAACAACGACGGAGAACGGGGCGGCTTCCGCCGATCCGTTGCTACGAAGATCGAATCGCACATCCTCAACGAGCTTCGCAGGCTCGACGGCCTGCAGAAGCATCTGTTCAACGAGGGGGCGGCGCATTGTCAAAAGAGTACGCAGCCGTGCTCATCGAAATCCGCGCAGCGATCGCGCGGATCGGTGATTGAGGATGCTGGCGAAAATTCCCGAGCGGCGTGAAGACGGCAAGTCCGACTTCACCGCCGCGATGACGACAAGGAGAAACCGAGTGACGAGCTCGATCCAAGCGACCGAAGAAGACACAACCAAATTCTTGAGCGTGCTCGAGAACATCTCGCAGGAGCAGAGGAACATTTGCGCGCTGCTCGACGAGTTGATTCTATTGATGCAGATGCCATCCGAGTCCGTTTTGAAAGTGCTCGAAGGACTGTTGCTGCCTATGGGGCAGAATATGGTCGAATTGACGGAAGGATTGAAGACCCAACTGACCGAGCCGGAGGCGTAAATAGCGATCAACATCAACGAAGCCTTGCCCGTGCTCGAAACCATCTCCGAGCAGCAGCTCGCTATCTCCGACAGGCTCCACAAGCTGATCGAGACTTTCAAGAGCGAGCCCGAGCCCGTAGAGCCTACCTTGCGTTTAATGCTCAGTCCGCTCGACGAGGGTATGAGCGAGATGAAGCAGATGCTCTCGCCGAACTCAGGTCCGGCCGACTCCTCGGACAGCCCGAGCGAGTCGTAACACCTGGCGGGGTCGCGTGCGAGCACAACTGTCTTTCGCTGTCGTCGGCCGCCGCCGAGATGAAGGCGGTTGCCGCGTTGGCCGACTCACGGGTAAAGGACGCCGTGTACCACATCGTGTTGTCTTGGCCCGCAAGCGAGTCGCCCACCGATGCACAGGCGTTCGAGTGCGGAGCCCACGCCCTTGGTGCCGTCGGCATGGCCGCGCACCAGTATGTGTTCGCCGTCCATCGCGACACGAATAACGCCCACCTGCACATCGCCGTCAACCGCGCAATCCCGACACCTTCGCGGCCGTCTATCCGGAGCGCGACTATTTCAAGCTCGATCGCGCGATGCGTGAGCTTGAGCTTCGGTATGGCTGGAAGCACGACAAAGGGCCTTATGCCGTCTTCGAGCGCAACGGTCAGGTCGTCATCGATTGGACCAGCACGGACCCGAACACGAAGGGCAAACGTCCGGCACCGGCAGCCGACATGGAAAGGCACGCCGATCAAGAGAGCCTGTTCACCTACGCGCGCGGCGAGCCGCGCAAGGCACTGTTGACGGCCCTGAAGAACGACAATCTGACGTTGCACAATCTCCTCGCCAAGTACGGGCTGGAGATTCGCGAGAAAGGGCAGGGCTTCGCCATCTATGATCTGGCGTCCACCGCGACGACGCCGATCAAGGCGAGCGACATGCACGAGGCGCTGGCCAAGGGCCGCCTCATCAAGCGCCTTGGCGAGTTTGAATCGTCCGCGTCGACCACCGAGGTTGTCTCGACCTACGACAAGCAACGCCCGCTGAAGCGCGATCCCGTCAAGCGTGAGGAGCGCCGACAGGAACGCGCGCAAGCGCGCCGCGAATTGCGCGTTCGTTACGACGAGTACAAGAACGGTTTCGTATATCGCCGACTCGACCCGGACGTCGTGCGACGACGCTTCAGCGCGATCCGAGACGACGCTCGCCTGCGCAGGCTTGAGATCAAGCAAACGGTGACAGACCCTATCGCCCGCAAGGCGCTTTACAGCGTCGTTGCGTTCGAGACCCTACGCGCCCGCGATCGCCTGCAGCGCGAAATCCGGAAGGAAAGGGCGACATTGCAGGCCGACCCTTTGAACCGACGCCAGCCTTACCGCGAGTGGGTCGAGCGCCAGGCCGCCAGCGGCGACGCCGCGTACGCGGCTTTGCGTACTCCGAGAAGTGGCAGGCGAGCGAACTTGCCCGAGCCTTGGCGGACGTCGGCGCCGACGGCATTGCTCATGCAGACGACGTTGATCCAAGCGCCCGAGATATAGCCGACGGCATCTACTATCACTATCGCGTGCGACGCGATGGCTCGGTCGTGTATCGCGTCGACGACGGCCGCGAAGCGTTCGTCGACTTTGGCAAGCGCATCGACGTGCTCGCTAAAGGTACGAACGACGGCGCAATGATCGCCGCTGCGTTGAAACTCGCGGCGGAAAAGTACGACGGGGCGTTCGAGCTCACGGTCACTGAGGAATTCAAGCGGCGCGCGATCGACATCATGATCGAATACAAAATCGAGGCTCGTCTCAAAGATGCCGCTCAGGAAGCGCTACGACGGGCCAGAGCGGCCGGGCTGGCGCGGACAGCCCGCAATTTGAAGACTCGTCAGCAGCGCCGAAAATAGCCATTCCGTTGCTCTCTATAATTTTGTATAGTAGTATTTATACGAAATAAAAGGAGGGCCTACACATGGCTACGTTACGTTACCCACTTACAGCACTGCTGATCGGCCTCGCGCTCACTGGTTGCGCGACCCAGCCGAAGGTCGACTCGGCGCAAACCGAGATCGATCGGCAGATTCTCGAAGCGTCGCAAAAAATCCAGACCACGCAGGCTGATTTGTACAAAGCCGGCGTTCTGAACCAGGAGACGGCAAAGCAGCCGGTGTCGATCGGCGACAACCAGCATCCCATCACCCTCACGTGGCAGGGCGACGCCCTGCAGCTCCTCAACAAGCTCGCGCACGATCGGGGCCTTGGCTTCTCGTTCATGGGCGTGCGTATGCCGCTGCCCGTGAACATCGACGTCAAGAACGCGTCTTACGACGCCGTGATGCAGATGGTCCGTTCTCAGATCGGCTATCGCGCAGACGTAACTCAGTATCCGGACAAGCTGGTGCTTCAATACAACCGGCCGCAGTCCTAAGACGAGGAGACAATCATAAAGCGCTTCGCCGCGGCCGCAATTCCGTTCTTCATCGCTGGCATAGCCCATGCCGAGCAGACTTCGCCGGTCGGTCCCGCAGCAACGCACCAACGCAGCAATCGCAAGCCGCTGCGCTCGCGCCTGCATCGGCTGCGCAGATTTCGACGGCGGCATCCGAAGATCCGCCCATCACGCTTGACTCTCTCATGACCCACCCATCAAAGGCCACAACCGGTCTTTCGGATCTGCGCATGCAGATGCTTACCGACTCCGGTAAGACCGTCAGGTTTCGTGGCGGGATGGCGGCACGTGCGCGTGTGCTGCGCGACGCGTTGGACGCTCGCGCAGAGCGACTGGACAGTATTTACCAGTTCGCGCCCCTCATCAACAAAAACGGCACCATCCCGCCTGTAATCGTCGAGGCCCGCGACCTGTCATCGTTCTCGCCGGACCAGATTCACACCGCAACACGTGTCTACAAGATCGAGAAGGACGAGCGCTTTGTGAGCGTGCCGCCGACGTGGCGCGACTATCTGATGGTTGACCTTCCCTATCAAGGGCGGGGTAGACCTGCCCACGTTCGATGCGCGCCCGCAGAACAGCAACGAAGAATCCGTGTGGCGCAGCGCCGTGAAAACAGGATGGGACGACGGGCAGAAGCAGGCCGACGCCATTCTCGACGCCAACTTCAACCGCCTCACGCGCGACTACACCGGAATGTTGCTGTACTCGACGCTCCTGCAAGAGGGCATGATCTCGTCTACGCGTGTTGCCGAATCGAGTCAGACCGTCACTGGCGACGGCAAGCAGCTCATGCTCGGCGATACGCTTCGTCGCGTCACGAGTAGTAAAGCGTCGTTCGAAACGAACCCGAACAAGTGGCGCCCGACGGTCAATCGCGGTAAAGCGCCTGCGGTGAAGCAGCCATCGTCGACGCAAAGCGAGGCCGCGGTCTCCAGCGCCGGCGCACCCAAGGGTTCACCAGCAACGCAAATCAATGGTCGGCCCGTTGGCGACGACGGAAAATGAGCACAATCATCGACTTCACGCCGTTCGATTTCCAAGGCGACGTCAGCGCGCATACCTTCAAGCAATTCCTGAAGCACTGCGCCGACAACAACGTCTCGGATATTCTCATTCAAGGCGGCGATTATGCGTGGGTCGAGATCCACGGCCGGCAACGCCAAGCGAGCAGTCACACGATCAAACAGGGACAACTTTCTGCGCTGATAGGCTCCGTCTGGCAAGCTGAAGTTGAGATCCACATCCGAGCAGGTGATGGCGCCGATCGCTCACTCGAAATTTCGGGCGAAGAGTTGGGCATCGAGCGTGGCAAATACCTTCGCTTCCGATGCAACTTCATTCAAGGCCGTGTTGCGCGTCTCGACAACGCTTACGCGATCACGATGCGGCTTATTCCCTTCGATCTGCCCAATATTCTGAATATGGGCATCGAAGAGGAGTTGTTCGAGGCGCTCTATCCGGGCATGGGGCTCGGCTTCGTGTGCGGACCGACGGGCTCCGGCAAAACCACGCTCCAAGCTGGAGTCTACGGTTACACGGGTATTCAGATGCCTGACCGCAAGGTCATCACCTACGAAGATCCTGTCGAGTTTGTGCTTGGGGGGCCGCACTGGAAAGGGCCGCAACCTCACCAGGCGCAGGTCGGCCGAGACATCAAGAGCTTCGCTCACGGTCTACGCAACGCGATGCGCCGCAAGCCGGGTATCGTCGGGATCGGCGAAATGCGCGATCTCCAGACAATCGACGCGGCGATCGAGGCAGGCCTCACCGGCCACTTGACCTATGGAACGATGCATACGGAATCGGTTGCCGAAACAATCAACCGGGCCATTCAGGTGTATCCGCCAAGCCAGCAGTCGGCGATCGCATCGCGGCTTCTCGGTTGCCTACGCTTCATCATCGTGCAGCGTCTTCTGAAAACGACGGATGGAAAGCGCCAAGCGATTCGCGAGTTCGTCATTTTCGACCGTGAGTTGCGGAATGAGCTTCAGGCCCACTCCTATGAGAATTGGCCGCTCCTGATCCGCACGCAACTCGAACAGCAGAAGGCTACGCTCGACGACAAGGCATGGGCACTCTACGAGGCCGGCCGCATCGAAAAGGACGAGTTCATCGAACTCGCCGGCCACAAGGCGTTTCGCACCAGCACGCTTGGTCGTATCCACTCGCAGGAGGCAGTGTAATGAGCATTTCCATCTGGCGCTACGCATCACAGACCCCGAGCGCGCTCGGCATTCCATGCATTGCATACCTGCCGATGTTCGTCTGGCTCTTTCACATGTGCTGGTGGGCTTTCTGGCTTGCCGTGACCGTAATTGTTTTATTCGCAATCCTTGCGAAATTCGGCCTCACGTTTAAGGTCTTGTGGCAGAAGTTCCTCCACCTGCTACGCGGCTCGCGTATCTTCGCTCGGCCGTGGTGGTATCGCCATCGCTTTGAAGACCACGACTACTAACACGGGAGTCAAAGTGGAGATCCAACGGCCGGTGTCTATACGAAGAGGGATTCGTCAGCTTTTGAAGGACATGGTTGACCATGCCGCTTACAACCAATCCTGCGAAGAGCAAGCCGCAGATCGCCATCAAACAACTGCGCGAAGCACGGCAAAGCGGTGCCCCG
>LFJI01000544.1 GCA_001235855.1 Candidatus Burkholderia brachyanthoides | reverse complement strand
CCTCTGACAGGTAGCAAAATACTTGAGGCAACGAGCCTCGCTCGGTAACAAATAAAGTGACGGATCAGGTCGCGCGCGAATTCGACCGCCGAGACGCCCCGCGCACCGGTGCACAGAAAAATCGCCAGCAGTTCGGCGTCCGAGAGCGCCTCGGAGCCGCGCTCGAGCAGCCGCTCGCGCGGACGCTCCGCTTCGTCCCATTCGCTGATCGACATGTGACATGTGACGAGCATCCGGTGCCTCCGGTGCAACGGGTGCGGCGGGCGCCGACATGCCTGGCGGCAAGGAATCGACCGTCATCGCGCGCCTCTGTGGGGATTTGTCGCGTGCGGCATCGAACCGTCGCCGAGTCCGGCAGAGGCGGTCCAGCGCAACTCTATCTTATAATAGAAATTTAGGCGACCGGCGTGTCTGGCCGCCCGGCCGCCACGCGGTTCGCGGTATCCCGCCGGCAAGACGCCGCGCCCATCCGACAGCCATGAGCGTAACTGAAAGCCTCAACGAAGTTCAGACCGACATTGAAATCCTGCTGGCCCAGCCGCGCGGCTTTTGCGCGGGCGTGGACCGCGCCATCGAGATTGTCGAACGCGCGATCAAGCTGTTCGGCGCACCGATCTATGTTCGTCACGAGATCGTGCACAACGCCTATGTCGTCGCCGATTTGCGCAAGAAGGGCGCGATCTTCATCGAGGATCTCGCCGACGTGCCCGAAGGCGCCACGCTGATCTTCAGCGCGCACGGCGTTTCGAAGGCGGTGCGCGCCGAAGCCGACACGCGCGGCCTGCGCGTGTTCGATGCCACCTGTCCGCTCGTCACCAAGGTCCACATGGAAGTGGCGAAGATGCGTCAGGAAGGCTTCGACATCGTGATGATCGGTCACAAGGGTCATCCGGAAGTCGAGGGCACGATGGGCCAGTCGGGCGAGTGCATGCATCTGGTCGAAGACATCGAGGACGTCGCCAAACTCGATTTGCCCGATCCGGGCCGCATCGCCTACGTGACGCAGACGACGCTGTCCGTCGACGACGCCTCCGCCATCATCGATGCGCTCAAGGCCAAGTATCCGCAGGTCAAGGAGCCGAAGAAGCAGGATATCTGTTACGCGACGCAGAACCGTCAGGACGCGGTGAAGATCCTCGCGCCGCAATGCGATGTGGTGATCGTCGTCGGCAGCCCGAACAGTTCGAACTCGAGCCGTCTGCGTGAAGTGGCCGAGAAACGCGGCATTCCCGCGTATATGGTGGATTCGCCGTCGCAGATCGACCCGAAGTGGGTCGAGGGCAAGAAGCGCATCGGCGTGACGGCGGGCGCGTCCGCGCCGGAAGTGCTGGCGCAGGCGGTCATCGCGCGGCTACGCGAACTTGGCGTGCGCAGCGTGCGCTCGCTGCAAGGGATCGAGGAGACCATCGCGTTTCCGCTGCCGCGCGGGCTTTCGCTGCCGCAATGAGCCGCCATCGGGCCGTCATGCCCTGAGTACGGTCGAATGAAAATTAGATGTAGTTCTCGAAGAAGCCCCGACTGAACTGACCCCGCAAAGTTGGACGGTTATTCGGCTAGGCCGCTGAGGGCTGAGTTCTGTACATCACGGGACTCAGCCCTTTCAATTTG
>LFJI01000543.1 GCA_001235855.1 Candidatus Burkholderia brachyanthoides | reverse complement strand
GGTCTATGCCCCCCCCCCCCCCCGCCCAACCTGGCCGTCATTCTTCGATGTGACTCGCGCGCAAAAATCCATGTACCGCGGCCAGTTTCGAAGCCGATGCCCCCGAGGTTCGTTCGCAGTTCGGGCATAGCAACTCGAATTCGTCCTCGTGGCGCTGAAGCTCCGGCTCGCCGGATTCGCACGCAGGGCAGGCGGGCAGCGCGCTGACATAGGCGTCGACTTGTGTACCTAGCTTGGCGATCTCACTCTTGGCAAGGCGCCCACCGGATGCCAACAGCGCGATCAAGCCACCAATTTCACTGCTCACGCTTGCCCGCATGCGATGTGCGTCGCGCTCGCGTACGAGCGCGTCGATCTCGTCCGATTGCGCGCGAACCTGCGACTCGAGCCGGTCCGCGCGCAATCGCGCAGCGCTAAGTTGTTGAATGAAATCGAATTCCTTCTGTCCTGCTTCGCGCGCATTGACCTGATAAGTCGCTGCCATGCCCCGCAGCGAGTCGAGTTCCACGAGCATCGGCTTGACTCGGCGCTCGGCTTCCTTGACCGCATCCTTGATCTGCTGCGCGTAATGTTCGGTACTCTCGCGCTGCTCGGCTTGCAGAGCATCGATACGGTCGCGTAGTCGCGCCGCACCCGACTGCTCATTCTGAATGCGCTCGGTCAGCGCTTTATTCTCGCCTTCAAGCCGGGAGATGACCTCACGAAGCGTTCCATGGGCTTCCGTTTCCTGATTTCTCGTTGCTTTGAGCTCAGCCTCGAGCGCTGTGATGCGTGCTGATCTCAATTCGACACGTGCCTCGGCCCGTTGATGCGCCAGTTCGAAGGTCTCGCGGCGGATTTCAGCATCGCGTACTTGAGTCTGAAGCGTTTGAGCGCTCGCTTCGATCCGGGATCGTTCCGCATCGATCTCCGCGCGCACCATCTGATGCGCCTCCGCAAAGAGTGCGGCAAGCAGATCTCCTGCGCGACTCTGAAGCGCCTCGGGTACGGCGCCGGCTTCCACGCGCACTCTGAGCGTCGCACGCAGTTCTTCCCAAAAGGATTCGATATCTCTCGGGATGTCGCTTGCGCTACCAGTCTGGGTGTATTCGCGGACTAGCGTCACGGAGGGACGCACGCCCTGATCGAAGAACAAGCGCTTGCATGCGTGTCGCGACAACTCCTGGCGACGGGTGCCCATTGAACGAAGTTCGTCGATCTCAGCACGTAGTTTTTCGCGGAATTGAGCGTCCATCGGTATTCACACCATTCGTAAATGATTTCAATTATAACACTTTACGTGTTGAACGTTACGAAACCCGGGGAAATTGATTGATCATGCAGATCATCAACGAAATTTGACGTACAGCGTCATAACTTTCCTGCGACGCTTGTTCGTTCCGTGAAACATCTTTAGCTGCTGCGTGTAAATACATGAATTGATTCGATATTAGGTGATTTCTGAACTGGCGTTTGCTGTTTCACGTGTTTGTGTTCGCAGAGCACGCACGGGCTGTTAGAGAGTATTAGAAAGTAAAACACCTTTGAATCTTCTGTACAGGCCGGAGACATGGGTCAAACAGGTGTGTCAGGACAGGGGTAACACATTTAGCTCCTTTTGCCGCGCCCCTTC
>LFJI01000542.1 GCA_001235855.1 Candidatus Burkholderia brachyanthoides | reverse complement strand
ATGACCTGCATCTGAACACAGATGGAGTGCTAATTCAATGACGCAATCGACTAGTCGTGTCTTCAAGGCATGATTTGGGTGCAGCAAGTGAGTGAGCGTTGACACCATTGACGATTCTGCGCTCCCACATTGAGAATCGCAATAGTCGGCGAAGGTCATCATCGATGAAAATTGAAGATGGCCGGCCTCGAGAAGGGGGGTCACTGGGCTTGAGGCCTATGAGGCGAAAGTCTCACGTACGGTTCCTTAGGGGGCGATGGTGCCGTAATGTGCTGTTGCTACCTGGCGCTAACGGAAGTGAACTGCTGATAAACCTCGTAAGCACTGAGGAGCCAAAGCTGCTTGAACATCGGGCTCTAACCAAAGGGTAAGTGGCTGGTTAATCCGCTCGACCGTCGGATTACGTCGTCATCAAGCCACCGGTGAAGAGGCAGAACCTACGTCAGTCGTGTGACATGCCGAGAACGTGGTAAGCCTGTATGGTTGCCAGTGCTGTACTGCTGGCAGGCGAACCGTAAGGGACGCTGTTGATTGTGCAGGTATGGGAGGACGGAAAAAGCGAATGCTGGGCTGCAATGGTTCGGATAGGGGCTGAGACATCGCGCCACGCAAAAGCGGGCAGACTCCCGTCTGGTCTACCGTCGCAAGACGGCTGACTACCCTCTGTGGTCTTGGTGAGGTACGGGCGCATGCGCTCGTACTGAGGTGTTTGATCGAGAGTATAGGTGCATGCGCCCATATTGAGGTGTTTGTTGTTCCCCAGCGGGGTGTGTCTTCCCGCTGGGGGAGATGTGCCTCCTGCCGGGGATCTAATCCAAGGTAGGAGAGCAGCATGAGAGTATCTGGTCGAAAGACCGGATCTGCGCTTTCCCACGGCACCGGATAACTGGTACGCCGTCGATTGGTGCCTGGTTGAACGGAGCGTGAGAGGGATGCAGATCCGAATTGCGAAGGGGCGAAGGGGCGACGCGAGAAGGCGACTGGCGCAGGGTGAAAGCCTTGCAACGGATGCTTACCCGCACGTTGTCCGCAAAGTTATACGCGGTACGACGTGTTACGCAGAACCAGGGTGCGCGAACGGCTGGAGTCGATCGCGAACTGTGGGATTCGCCTGAAAGCCGATGGCATGCCGTCGGCAGGTTGAAGCGGCGTGGATACCGGCCTCTGCCTTTACGGAGAGGCTTTATCCCCAAAGCCAATGGAAAGGAGCGCCCTTTGGGCATCCCGACCATGCGGGACAGGGCGATGCAAGCCCTTTATTTGCTGGCTTTGGAGTCGATGTCGGAGTCGACGAGCGATCCGAACTCTTATGGGTTCAGGTTAAACCGCTCGACGGCCGACGCTATGTCCCAGATTTTCGTTGTCATGGCCCGGCGCAGTTCATCGCAATGGGAGTTCGAAGGGGATATCAAGGGGTGCTTTGACCACATCAACCACGATTGGCTGGAACGACATGTCCCGATGGATAGGGAAGTCCTCCGGAAGTGGTTGAAGGCTGGCCTGATTTACAAGGGGCAGCTACAGGCAGGCGACTGAGGCCAGTACGCCGCAGGGAGGAATTTTATCTCCCCGACGCTGGCAAACGTGACGCTGAACGGGCTGGAACGTGAACTGGT
>LFJI01000541.1 GCA_001235855.1 Candidatus Burkholderia brachyanthoides | reverse complement strand
AAAAAGAAATAGGCAAGAAAAAAGTAAAAAAGAATATGTCGATTCCAGAAAAAGAAAAAAAAAAAGGGGGGGGGGGGTCAACACTCGAATTTTGATGATTTTGTAGATGATTCTATCTTGATCATGTCCAATATCCCTATTGGACAAAAGTCCCGGTTGTATACAATAATTGCATTGTGGCGGGTATAGTTTAGTGGTAAAAGTGTGATTCGTTTTATTAACCCTTTAATAGTTAAAAATAGTTAAAGGGTCTTTGATTTCGGCTTAATTCATATTCCGAACAAAAACTTTATTTTCTATAAAAAAGGATTAAAACCTTTAACTTCTCGAAGATGTTATTCGAGAAAAATATAGATTCTCGTGATTTGGATCCAACAGTCACTTAGAAAGTGAGAAAGTGGATTAGGAAATTGCGAAACATAATTTTTGAATTGGATTGAATTAGATTATAATATTAATACTTGGCTAAGTAGGAGTAAAGTATCCATGGATGTAGATAGAAAGTAGGTTTCGAATCGTAACTAAATCTTCAACTTTTTTCGTATAGAAAAAATGGAAGCAAAATAGCTATTAAACGATGACTGTAGTTTACTAGAGACATCAACCTATTGTTTTAACTCGGTGGAAATAAAATCGCTTTCCTCAGGATCTTCTCAAGTAAAAATAAAGAACGAAGTAACTAGAAAGATTGGTATAATCCCTCTCTTTTAGAGGGATCATCTAGAAAGCGAGTCATTTTTTTTCTATTCAGACAAAAAGCTGACATAGATGTTATGGGGTCGAATTTATTTATTTGCAATATTGTTCACATCCATAAAGGAGCCGAATGAAACCAAAGTTTCGAGTTCGGTTTTGAATTAGAGACGTTCCGTTTAAATCAAAATGTTGAATCGACGTCGACTATAACCCTTAGCCTTCCAAGCTAACGATGCGGGTTCGATTCCCGCTACCCGCTTTTCGTTTAAATGTTTATAGTCTATACTCTATATAGCTATTAGATTAGTACTATTAGATTAGTATTTTAGTATTAGGGTAGGGCTAATATACAATTTCAAATATCCAATTTCAAAAATTATCTCCATACAACCCGATTCGTTGTTTTTTCAACCAAAGGAAGTCAAAATATGAAAAAATCAGAACGAAAAGCGTCCATCGTCTAATGGATAGGACAGAGGTCTTCTAAACCTTTAGTATAGGTTCAAATCCTATTGGACGCAAATTGTTTCCATATATTTTTTAGATTTCAATATCAAGAAAAAACCTTTTGAATAATTTGAATTCAAGACGCTTAATTACTTTTTTAAGACAAAAGAAAGTAAGTCATCCATTTTTTATTTTTTATACCTGTTCCTGAAGGTTAAAACGGTCCATTTGCTCCTGAATAGCTTCTTTCAAAAGAGATTCCGCTTCCTCGGTAAATGTCTTGGTAGAAGAAATGATTTCTTGGAACTGAGGTTTCTTAGTTTTTACATAATTACGTAACTCAACAAGAAACTTCCTTACCTGTCCAATTTCTAATGAATCAAGATAGCCATTTATTCCGGTATAAATAGTCATTATCTGCTCTTCCACTGCAAGAGGAGATGATTGAGATTGCTTAAGCAATTCACGTAATCGTTGACCCCTTGCCAATTG
>LFJI01000540.1 GCA_001235855.1 Candidatus Burkholderia brachyanthoides | reverse complement strand
AATGTGTTACCCCTGTCCTGACACACCTGTTACCCATGTCTCCGGTCTGTACATCGTCGCTCGGACGATGTACCCTGAACGACAGGCGCATCGTCTCGAAGCCGCGCACCGAATCGAACGCATTCACCTTGATGTAGTGCTGCGGATAGGTCTTGCGGCACGCGTTCACTTCCATCATCACGCCTGCGGCATCGTGCAGATCGAACATCGGCAGACCCCACATTTCCCAGTACGTATTGCGCGGATGCGGGTCGTCGGTGAATTCGACCGAGCATGCCCAGCCCTGCTCGAGCGCATAGTCGATCTGTGCCGAAATCTCTTCGTCCGTTAAGGGCGGCAAAAAAGAGAACGTTCCCTGAGTAATGTACATGGCTATTCCTCGCGATGAGCGGTCAGGCTGCGGTGGCGGTCACGGCGTAATCGGGCGTATCCGTCGATGCGTAGTTGAAGGTGACGTCGCGCCAGGTTTCGAGCGCTTGCCTGAGGGGCGTGCATGCGCGCGCGGCGGCGTCGAGTATGCGAGGCCTTCGTTGACGATGTCGCGGCCTTCGTTGCGCGCCTTGACCATTGCTTCGAGCGCGACGCGGCTCGCCGTTGCGCCCGCCTTTATGCCTTGTGGATGCTCGATGGTGCCGCCACCGAACTGCAGGATCGCGTCGTCGCCGAACAGGTCGAGCAGTTGATGCAGTTGATGCATCTGCCCCGCGTGAATGCCGCCCGATGCGACCGGCATCACCTTGCGCAAGCCCGCCCACGGTTGATCGAAGAAAATGCCGCGTGCCGGGTCGGGTTCATTGCGCGCTTCGCGGCATACGTTGTAATAGCCTTGCACGGCCATCGGATCGCCTTCGAGCTTGCCGACCGCCGTGCCCGCATGCGCATGGTCGACGCCCGCCATGCGCAGCCATTTGGCGATCACGCGAAACGAGATGCCGTGATTGCGCTGCCGTGTATATGTGCCGTGTCCTGCACGATGCAGATGCAGGATCATGTCGTTCCTGCGCGCCCACTTCGACATCGACTGGATGGCGGTCCACCCGATCACGAGATCGAGAGAGGCTTGAAGCCGAACACATTGCCGATGATCGACGCGGTGAGATTCGCGACCGATCCTTCTTCGAACAGATCGAGGTCGTAGGCGATATAGGGGAAGTACTGCGGTTCGTCGGCGCGCGCGTTTGACACCGGCTTGCAGCGATAGGCCTTGGCGCGATACATGTCGCAAGCGGTGAGGCGGTCGGTCCACACGACGGTCTATGTGGCCGTCGATGATTCGCCCGCCACGGCCGCCGCTGCCTCCTCCGGTTCGACGCCCGCTTGCGGCGTGATGCGAAAGAGCGCGATGACATCGGTATCCTTCGGCACGTAGTCGGGCTGCCAGTAGCCCATCTCGCGATACTTCATGACACCGGCCGCATAACGCGAGCGCAGATCGGACGGATTGCGCGCCGCTTCGACGGTGGCCTTGTTGAAGTCGTTCATGCCGTTTCTTCGATTGTGAGTGGAGAGAGTCGCGCTGCTTGCGCCCTGCTGTGAAACCAGAGTAAGCGCGACGTCATCGAAGCGGAATTCACGAATTTCTTGCGCGAATCTAAAAGGCCAGTTCAAAAAGAGCCCGGAAGGACTGTTTACTTTCCCGCGAAACG
>LFJI01000539.1 GCA_001235855.1 Candidatus Burkholderia brachyanthoides | reverse complement strand
ATTATTTAATTTTAGCTTAAACTCAAATTATTATCACTAATATTTATTTGCAATTAATTAGTATTATATAAGAAGAAATATTATTAATTTCTCCTTATATATTATTTTCCAATTTATCAGACCATTATTCAAAATAATTTCAAAAATAAATGTTTCAAGAAAAGAAAAATCAAAATTTAAGTTTTTACAAACCAAATTACTTAATAAAAATCATTTTTACGATTAAAATCAAAATCCAGAATATTTTCAAAATTCGAAGAATTTCGGCCAAAGGTTGAACTGAAATTTCCATGTTCAACTGGCCTACTTTGACACTTTATATCTCTAAAACTGGTTGTCCGTTTTGAAATCCAAAAACTTTGGACTACAAACTTTAATTTTGTAGAAGGAAGTTTTGGCAAATTCGAATTGCAAGGCAATCAAATTTAGGCACGAAGTTGGCTCTTTACAACAGTTGGCAAAATTTGGTATGAAAGTTGCCAACTTTGAAAGCTTATAAAATTTGATAGGAATGTCCAAATTGGGTGTTCTAAATTTCTGGAAACTCTTTGTAATACCCTTAACAAGTTTCATGAAGAAAGATTTGGCTAAAATCGACTCTAAGAAGTTCAAATCATTGCATGAACTTGCCAATTCAATTTTCACAGAAATAGTCATTCCAACTGGCTAACTTTGAAAATTCATAACTTGTGATCCACAAATCCAAATGAGGTGATTCCAGTTGGATTTTAAAGATCTCATATAATACTACAAAATTTTCTTCAAGCCCGACATCCAGTTCTAGCTCTAGAGTCACGAAATTTTCGATCAAAGTTGGCTGTTCATCATACCATTTCCAGACTTGGCCAATTTCTCCCAGATTTCAATTTTGGTTCCTTATTTTCTTGCAAGTTCAACTCGATTTTTGATCCCATTTCAGGTCTCCTCTTGATTTGTAATCCATATATACATGTTCATTGATATTCCTAGTTACATTGCGAGGCTTTATAACACAATTTTCATTAGCAAATTTCTCCAGAAATCAATCCAAAAGTGGTACACTCACATGTCGGTTCGAGATTGACATCTCCCGAATTCCGATAGTTTTGGTCGGATTTTCCTTGTCCAAAAATTCTAAAACTTGGCAGTTATGTTCTCAACATCCTTAGGTTTAATTCTAACTGATAAAACACATAGGCTACTCAAAAATTTTAGGATTAATAGTTCAATTTTCTTGGCTGTTCTTCAAGAACAAATTTCAAGATTTTCCAAGTTTCAACTTCAAGCTTGTTCTTGCACTTTCCACTAGGGATATCATGTTTTGATCACTTTAAAACCCACAAGAAGCTTTAACATCGACTCTTGAACGTTTAGTAGCTCCCAAAAAATTTTTACAACAACACTTGAACAACCAA
The DNA here is from genome assembly GCA_001235855.1 of Candidatus Burkholderia brachyanthoides. GTDB lineage: Bacteria > Pseudomonadota > Gammaproteobacteria > Burkholderiales > Burkholderiaceae > Caballeronia > Caballeronia brachyanthoides. The sequence goes on along the minus strand of LFJI01000539.1, from coordinate 258 downwards.
AACCATTAAAATTCGAAAGCAGTCCAAGAATTCCAAAACAGCAAACATGAACTTCCAGTTTTGGCTGTTTGGTAAGAACCGAAAATTTCTTCCATAAATTATTATGTAAGGTACCGATTTCTCTGTTCAAATCTCTTCCTAACTCATCAAAGAACATTTATAAATGAAAATAAACATTTTTGAAGCAATTTTAGTTCACCAAAAACCTCCAACCCGTCAACCATCCAACCTGAAACAAGGGTTTTCCAGTTTGCTCAA
>LFJI01000538.1 GCA_001235855.1 Candidatus Burkholderia brachyanthoides | reverse complement strand
TCAAAGGAATTGACGGGGGCCCGCACAAGCGGTGGAGCATGTGGTTTAATTCGATACAACGCGCAAAACCTTACCAGCCCTTGACATATGAACAACAAAACCTGTCCTTAACAGGATGGTACTAACTTTCATACAGGTGCTGCATGGCTGTCGTCAGCTCGTGTCGTGAGATGTTTGGTCAAGTCCTATAACGAGCGAAACCCTCGTTTTGTGTTGCTGAGACATGCGCCTAAGGATAAGGTCTTTGCAACCGAAGTGAGCCGAGGAGCCGAGTGACGTGCCAGCGCTACTAATTGAGTGCCAGCACGTAGCTGTGCTGTCAGTAAGAAGGTAGCCGGCGCCTTTCGAAGCACTTTCTAGTTAGCGCTTTAGTTTGATTGCAAGTAGCGCGCTTGACTAATAAGAAGACTCGGCATTCAGGCGAGCCGCCCGGTGGTGTGGTACGTAGTGGGTTTAGTGCGCCCCGCCAAAAGGGCTCCGAAACAAAGAAAAAGGTGCGTGCCGCACTCACGAAGGACTGCCAGTGATATACTGGAGGAAGGTGGGGATGACGTCAAGTCCGCATGGCCCTTATGGGCTGGGCCACACACGTGCTACAATGGCAATTACAATTGGAAGCAAGGCTGTAAGGCGGAGCGAATCCGGAAAGATTGCCTCAGTTCGGATTGTTCTCTGCAACTCGGGAACATGAAGTTGGAATCGCTAGTAATCGCGGATCAGCATGCCGCGGTGAATATGTACCCGGGCCCTGTACACACCGCCCGTCACACCCTGGGAATTGGTTTCGCCCGAAGCATCGAACCAATGATCACCCATGACTTCTGTGTCACACTAGTGCCACAAAGGCTTTTGGTGGTCTTATTGGCGCATACCACGGTGGGGTCTTCGACTGGGGTGAAGTCGTAACAAGGTAGCCGTAGGGGAACCTGTGGCTGGATTGAATCCTTCGCGATGGAAATGCCCTCTTCCCCCAACCAACATAGGGGACTAGCTTGCTTCCCACTGGTGGCGGGCGGGCGAAGGGTCCAAAGGACACGTAGCCGGGAGCGAGCCGGATTTGGAAATGAAAGTGAAAGACTAAGCCACAAAATTGGAGCGCCGCCCTATCTTGCTTCAGGCAGATTTTCTAAAAAAAGCGGTTGATTACTCGGATTGGTTCTCGCATCCCTGTGCCCAAAAGGATGGGCGAGTTCGGTTTGAGTGTTCATCGATCGGGTGGATCTATATGCCCCGGGGTGGTGAGAGACCGAGGTGTAGCGCAGTCTGGTCAGCGCATCTGTTTTGGGTACAGAAGGCCATAGGTTCGAATCCTGTCACCTTGATGTGATGGGCTGAATGAAATGCACAGCCCTGCAGGCTATAAAGTCTGGCGAAGAAAGTACCAAATACAGGCACAAATACGATAAGTATATTGGAGAACAGCCATCGGACCGGATTAGTCATAAAATGGAGATTCTTTCGTTTCCTTCCTTATCAGGGGGGGCCCCTTAGGGGGCTTTTTTTCAATAAAAAAGGGAGCGAGTGGAAAATCTATTGAAACGAGATAAAAGAGCGAGTGTAGTATACGGAGCGAGATAAGGGCGAACGAGGAGCGAAACTGAAAGGAGATCCGGGATATAGCGGAGCGAGATAAGAAAAATTGTATCTGATGCTA
>LFJI01000537.1 GCA_001235855.1 Candidatus Burkholderia brachyanthoides | reverse complement strand
CAAGTAGAGAGCTCACAACATTAGTACAATTTCCAGAATCAATTACAAGTAAGCATACCTTGCCATTGATTATACAGCGTGTATGGAAGATGTTTTGTCTTTGCTGATCATCTTCATCTTTCACTTGAGTGCTAAGTGATCGCATAGACACCAAAGATTGCCTCTCGTCAGCACTAATCTCGTCCTCGTCGAGATCGTCAAAGTATTTCTCATTGACCTCAGGGTCACTTTCATAAAGACCAGGCATTGGTTCAGATTCACTGTCAGAGTCAGAGACAATTTCGCCATCTCGTAACACCATTACCTTGTTGTTAGGGCATTCTGACCTATAATGTCCTTTGCCTTGGCACTTGAAGCATGTAATATCCCTTGCTGACTTAGGTTTAGACCCCTCAGATTTAGAAGTATTCTTTATATCCTTTCCACCATTGGGGGTGGTCTTCCTGTCCTCATTACCCTTCTTAGGCCATGTACTCTTCCAAGAAGGCGTGGAATAACTCCCGGATGCACGGCTTGTTCCCTTTTCTTTGAGTTGACGCTCAACTTTAAGGGCTTTCTGGTACATCTCTTCGACGTCCCCATAGTCTTGCATTTCCACCACGTTGGCGATTTCCTTCTTCAATCCCCCTAGAAATCGAGCCATCGCTGCTTCGGGGTCCTCTTCAATCTGTAAACGAGTCAAAGCCACTTCAATTTCACGATTGTACTCAGAAACACTACGGTTACCTTGAGTAACCCGTTGCAGTCGGTTGTACATGTCGCGAGTGTAGTAGTTAGGCACAAAGCGCTTTCTCATGGCATTCTTCATGTCTTCCCAAGTTAGGAAAGATCTTTCTCTATTTCTTCTCTTTTCAGCCAATATCTTGTTCCACCAACTTCGTGCATATCCTGAAAATTCAACTACAGCAAGTTGTATCTTCTTTTCCTCGGAGTAGTTATGCACTGCAAAGATGGAATCAACTTGATCTATCCAATCAAGAAAAATGTCAGGATCTTCTTTACCAATAAAAGCAGGTATTTTCAATTTAATGCTTGATAAAGAAGAATCAAGTTTAGAATTACTCCCTCGTCGATTAGACCCTTCAGATTTCTCACTACCTTCATCATCAGAATGATGAGTTCTTCTCTTACCACGGCTAGTTTCAACTCTAGAGACAGATTGCTCTACGTTGGCCAATCTTTGGTTAGTGTCTTGAAACATGGTCATCATGTTGGCCATCATCTCTTTCAAGTCCTTAATGTCATTAGAACTTCCAGCCATGATTAAAACAAATAAAAACCCTACAAAACAAAGTTAGAAAAATAGAAGAGAGAAAACCCTACAAAACTCGAAAACACAAGAAAAGTGAGATAACAGTTGTATAAATCCTCACAACCCTTTTCCAAAGCCCAATTGCACTCACCAAAGTGTATGTACTCTCGGCTTATAGTGTGGGGTATGATTCACTCACACTCAGAGTTCTCTATTAGTACTCGAGGACAATCAAGTAACACAAAGAACTACCTTTAATTACCCTTGAACTAGAGTTGAAAGAAAATTCAGAATCAAGGATCAATGTATGGAATTAAAAGGCAGCAATTTAGCACTATACGGTAGAATTCAAAGAAAACAAGCAGAATAGACTAAAAAGGATTATTTATAAATTCAAAATTTTCAAAT
>LFJI01000536.1 GCA_001235855.1 Candidatus Burkholderia brachyanthoides | reverse complement strand
CACACAGTTCTGCGAGCACTATAAGACGTTCACGAAACGGCTGAAGCGCTCGATGCGGCAGATCCACCGTGCTGGCGTGGCGAGAAGCTATTCGTCGACTTCGCCGGCCCCACGTTGCCGTTGACCACGGGGCGCCGCGCACACATCTTTGTGGCCGCCATGGGCGCATCGAGCTATACATTCGCATGCGCCACGCCGGCCGAGACAATGGAGGACTGGCTGTGAGTGGTATCGCCCGCGCGCTGACCTTCTACGGCGGCGTTCCACAGCTGATCGTGCCGGACAACCCGCGCGCGCTGATCGCCGACCCCGACCGTTACGAGCCGTGCGCAGGCGACACCGTGCTGGACTTCGCGCGTCACTACGGCACCTCATTTCTGCCTGCACGCGTTTATCGCCCGCTACTGGCGAACCTGAACGAGCGCCTGTTTCAGAAGCTGCCGGGATGCCGTGCCAGCGCGTTCACCGAACTGGACGCGCCGGCCCTGCAGCCGCTGCCGGCGCAGCCGTATGAGCTCGCGCGGTTCAAGGCAGTGACGGTCCACCTCGACTACCACATCGAGATCGATAAACATCGCTACAGCGTTCCGCACGCACTCGTTGGACTCAAGCTCGATGCGCGCATCACGGCGGGCGCTGTCGAGTTGTTGCATCGCGGTCGCCTTGTGGCCAGCCATGCCCGCAATGACCGCGTGGGAGGCTACACCACCGTCGTCGAGCACATGCCGGCGGCACACCGCGCCCATCTCGAATGGACTCCGCAGCGGCTTATCCACTGGGGTCAGCAGATTGGCGGCGCCACCGGCGCACTCGTCCGGCTTCTGCAGGAACAGCGCCATCCAGAGCACGGATATTGGGCATGCCTCGGACTGCTCTCGCTCTCACGTCGCTATGGCCGCGACCGTCTCGAAGCGGCGTGTGCACTGGCGCTCGAATTGGGCGTGCATCGTTACCGCCACGTGCGCGACATCTTGATCAACAACCGCGATCGCGCCGCAGCAACAACACCTGTTGAATGGATCAGCCCGAACCACGCGCACCTACGCGGCCCCAGCTACTACCAATAAAGAGAATTCGCCATGGTGATGCAACAAACGCTAACGCAACTACGCACCCTGAAGCTGGATGGCTTCGCTGACGGATTGGAAGAGCAATTGACGCAGCCCGGCATGGCGACGTTGAGCTTCGAGGAACGCCTGTCATTGCTGGTCGACCGGGAAGCAAGCTGGCGCGATGAGCGCCGTCGCACCCGACTGCTCAAGCAAGCTCGCCTGAAGTATCCCCAGGCCGCCAGCGAAGATCTCGACACTCGCGCTGGTCGAGGCGTGGACCCGCGTTCGCTCACGAGCCTGGCCCTCGGCGACTGGGTCGAGTCGGGATACAGCCTCCTGATTAGCGGCCCAACCGGTGCCGGTAAATCATGGCTCGCTTGCGCCCTCGCGCAGTATGCCTGCCGACACGGGCACTCCGCGTTGTACCTGCGCGTGCCGCGCCTCGGCGAGGAACTGCGCGTCCTCCACGGCAACGGCGGCTTCACCAAATGGTTGCTGCAGGTTGCTCGCGTTGATGTTCTCCTGCTGGACGATTGGGGAATGGCTCCGCTCGACGCCATGGTTCGAAACGATTTGCTCGAGATGATTGATGATCGTTGCGCCGGCAAAGCCACG
>LFJI01000535.1 GCA_001235855.1 Candidatus Burkholderia brachyanthoides | reverse complement strand
GCCGTGCTCGCCTGCGCCTTTGGAGCGCTGCTGAGAATGTGAACAGAACCTAGTCTTTTTTCAAGCGCGGAGCGTCTAGCGCGCAACATGAAGTGCGCCGACACATGCTCCCGATCAAGCATCTGAAAACGTTTCAGATGCGAATAGAAAAAGTCGAGCGCCGCGGCGTGGCATTCGCCGGGCGTACCGCCTCACTCGTCGCTTAGAGGCAAAATATGATCGACGCCCGAGCCTGCTGGCCGGTATTCGTCGACGCGCTTTGTCGTGTTTCGCGGCTGCGGTGCGTCAAATATATCGGCATACTTGCCTGGCGATGTGCGTCGATACTGCGCTGGCGGATTACGTTGCCTGTCCGAAAAACGGTCCGGCCGCGGACATCGTGTTTCCAGCCACGCTGACACTGGGCAGAGACACGGTAGTCGGCTCGGTCATCGCCTTATACGGGTCTCACGGGTCTCGCCTCAAGCATCACCTGCACCGTTACGCAAAAGACAACGGTAAATGTTACAACAGTGCCGGGCAGCAGCAACACTTTCCAGACGAATGTCCCCGGTATCGGCGTGAGGTTCTAAATCACCTCCGGCGCAAGCGGCAGTTGGGAGCAAGCACCGGCCTCGAGTGCGTGCTCATCCAGCGGAAGCTTCGGTCACTACAATCGCGCGGATCTCGTCTTCATCGGCCCAGTCGGCACCGGCGTGCTCACCACACTTCCCAGCATGGTCGTCACCTATACGGGAAGCTGCATCACTACGGTCAGTTCGACGCAATCACTCTCGGTAGGCTCCGCCATCGCGGCCCAGACGGTGCAGCGTGACCACGACCAATGTCGTCGTGAGCTTGCCCAAGATCGTGCCTTCCGCGATTCCGAATGTCGGTTCCACTGCCGGCGATACCGCGTTCAACCTCGCCGTGAACTGTCCAGCGGCGGCGAAAGCTTATGTCACGCTCACCGATACGGTCAACGCCGCGAACCGCTCGAGCACCCTCTCGCTCGCGCCGGGTTCCGTGGCGGCGGGCGTCGGACTGCAAGTGCTGTTCAATTCGACACCCGTCTCCTACGGCGCCGATACCTCGATGGCCGGCAATCAGAACCAGTGGTTCGCGGGCAATGCGACGACCGGAGACACGTCCATTCCGATGGTGGCGCGCTATGTCCGCACGGTGGCCAGCGTGACGATGGGCACACTCAGCGGCAAGGTGACTTTCACGATGTTCTATCAGTAAGAGCAGCGGACCGCTTCAAAGAGCAGCGGACCGCTTCAAGGCGAATTCACGCCCGCAGCTTGCGATAAACCGTCGTGCGCGACACGCCCAGCGCCCGTGCCGCCGCCGATACATTGCCGCCGTGCGCCTGCATCGCCGCAGCGACGGCGCTCGCTTCGATATCGGCCAGGCGTGCGTCGGCCGGTTGCGCGACGCCGGACTAAGCGGGATCGGCGAGGTCATCCATTTCATCGACGAAATCGCGCGGCAGATGCGCGACGCGGATGCACGTATCACTTTCGTCGAGCCTGGCGATGAGCGCTCTGATGCTGCGTTCGCGAAGTTGTCGGCGATGCGAGTCGGAATCGTAGCCGCGGTCGGCATAGATGGTGCCGGGCTTTCGGAGCGCTCTGCCGCACACGCCCCGAATCGGCGGAATTGCGTCAACGAGCGGCCGCAGTTGCG
>LFJI01000054.1 GCA_001235855.1 Candidatus Burkholderia brachyanthoides | reverse complement strand
CCTTGGCCTGACTCGTGTTCGCACAAAACGCGTCGATGTTCAGTTCTTACAAGGCGTGACGCAGTTCGGCGCGCCGGAATCGAAGGGTGTCAACGCGGCGACGACCAGCCTTTGTAGCTGCCGACGTTATCTCGCGTCACGAGCGTCGATGGCAGCAGGATGGTCGCGTTGGCGGGCTTTTTGTCGTTCATCAGGTCGTAGCCGACGGTCACCGCCTGCTGTGCCATCGGCCACGGGTCCTGGCTCGCGGATGCCTGAATCATCGTGTCGGTCTTGAGCGCGGTTTCGATATCCGGCGCGCCGTCCACCGACGTGATCACGATATTGTTCCGGTGCAACTGCTTTGCCGCGAGATCGGTGCCGATGGCTTGCGGATCGTTGGTCGCGAACACGCCGTCGAGCTTCGGGAAGCGCGTGAGATAGCCCTGCATCGCGTTCATGCCGCCTTCGCGCGAGCCTTTCGCATCCTGATCGTCGGACAGGATCTTGATGCCGGGATTCTTCGCCAGCACCGTCTTGCAGCCGTTCACGCGATCGATCACCGCCGACACCTGCGGCCCGTTCTCGATCACCACATTGCCCTTGCCATTGAGCTTCTTGGCGAGAAAATCGCAGGAGATTTCACCGGCCTGTACGTTGTTGGTCTGCACGGTGGCGTCCGGGCCCGCCGCCGCCACGTCCACCGCGACCACGACGATGCCTACCTTCTGCGCTTTCTTCACCGCCGGCTCGATCGCCTTCGGATCGACCGCGTTCAAGAGGATCATGTCGACATGCGCGGAGATGAAGTTGTCGATCTGCGTGAACTGCTTGTTCATGTCGTAATCCGACGACGTCGAGACCACCTTCACGTTTGGATTGATCTGCTTGGCCTTGGCTTCCGCGCCCTTCGCGATGCTGACGAAGTACGGATTCCCGAGCGAGCCGACCGTGATGCCGATGGACTTCAGTTCCTTGCTCGCGGCGTGCGCGGAGAGCGACATCGAGAAACCGAGAGCGAGTGCGACGCTGGCGAAAAGCTTATTGTGCTTGCGCATGTTGTTGTCTCCAGTTGGTCCTCTTTTCAGGGCGGGCGCACGCGGACCGAATACGCCCGTACAAGCGAAATCAGGTGCGGGCCGAGCCCCGTTGACGGTAACGGTCGAGTGCCACCGCGCCGATGATGACGAGGCCCTTGATAATGTATTGCCAGATATCCGACACGCCGAGCAGAACGAGTCCGTTGGACAGCACGGCGATGATCAGCGCGCCCACCAGCGTCCCGACGATCGACCCCACGCCGCCGACGAAACTCGTGCCGCCAAGAATCACCACCGCGATGGCATCGAGCTCATAGGACTGGCCGAGTTGCAGGCCGTTGGCGGCATAGAGGCGCGCGGCGGACATCACCGCGCCGAGACCCGCGAGCAGGCCCGACATCGCGTAGACGAAGATCTGGATGCCCCACACCTTGATGCCGGACAGACGCGCCGCTTCCGGATTGCCGCCGACCGAATAGATGCGCAGGCCGAGCACGGTGCGGCGCAGGATGAACCACGACACGATCACGACCGCAATCGCAATAATCACGAGCCACGGCACGCCGAACAGCGAATCGTTGCCGATGAACGCGAACGACAGTTGCGGATTGAAGATGGTCGTGTCATGCCCGATGAGCCGTGCGATGCCGCGCACGGCGGTCAGCGAGCCGAGCGTGACGATGAACGGCGGCAGCTTGAGCATGGCGATCAGCAAGCCGTTGACCACGCCGAAACCCAGACCCACGGCGAGCGCCGCCGGAATGCCGAGCCATCCCCCCATCCCCGGAATGTTCGATGCGAGCAGCGCCGTGACCGCCGCCGCCGACAGCACCGAGCCGACCGACAGGTCGATGCCGCCCGTCAGAATCACGAAGGTCATGCCTGCCGCGAGCACGATGTTGATCGACGCCTGCTGCGTGACGATGGACAGGTTCTGGAAGCTGAAGAATCCGTCGGTGACGATGCCGAAGCCGATGCACAGCAGAATCAGCACCGGCAGCATGCCGGCGGTGCGCATCAGGACCTGCGCGCGCTCGCGATGTTCGATGCGCCGCTGTCGTTGCGCCGTGTTTTCCGTCCGGGCCATAGGCGCGCTGTCCTGGTGTTTCGTCGTGTTAGCCATGTCTCTCTCCAGATATGCTCAAGCCGCCAGCGCGACCTTCGAGCCGGTCGCCAGTTCGATGATTCCTTCCTGTGAAATCGGCTTGCCCGAATGGCCGCCGAGTTCGCCCGCGATCACGCCTTCGCGTATCACGATCACGCGATCCGCGACGCCGATCACTTCCGGCAGTTCGCTCGAAATCACGATGATCCCGACGCCCGTCTTCGCCAGATCGTTGATGATTCGGTAAATCTTCGACTTCGCGCCGATATCGACGCCGCGCGTCGGTTCGTCGAGGATCAGCACGTCGGGCTTCGTTTCGAGCAGACGCGAAAGCAGCACCTTCTGCTGGTTGCCGCCCGACAACGCGCCCACGTTCACGCGCATGTTCGGCACGCGGATGGTCAGCGCGGCGATGGCGTCCTTCGCGCGCACGTTGCCGCGCGGCAGGTCCATCACGCCCGCTTTGGCATCGCGCCCGGCGATGGTAATGTTGATGTTGTCGCGCACGCTCATGTCGAGGAACAGGCCCTGTCCCTTGCGGTCTTCGGTGAGATAGACGAGACCCGCGTCGATGGCGTCGCGCGGCGTGCGCAGCTTCAATGGCTTGCCGTGCATCGACACTTCGCCGCGCGTGCGTTCTTCCGCGCCGAAGATCAGGTGCGCCAGTTCCGTGCGGCCCGCGCCGACCAGACCCGCGACGCCCAGCACTTCGCCCGCGTGCAGATCGAGGCTGCAGCCGCGCACGCGCTTGTCGTCGGCCATGTCGCGCACGGAGAGCACGACATGGCCCGGGTCGTAGGGCGCGTGTTCTTTCTTGTAGAAGCTGGAGATGTCGCGGCCGACCATCATCTTCACGAGGCTTTCGGCGGAGAGCGAGTCGCGCATCAGCGTGCCGACGTAGGAGCCGTCGCGCAGCACGGAGACGCGGTCGCTCAGTTCGTAGATCTCCGCCATCCGGTGACTGATATAGATGATCGCGATGCCTTCCGAACGCAGTTGCCGCACGAGTTCGAACAAGCGGTCCGTTTCGTGCGCGGAGAGCGGCGTGGTCGGCTCGTCCATCACGAGGATGCGCGCCTTCGCATGCACGGCCCGCGCGATTTCCACGAGCTGCCGCTCCGCTATGGAGAGATCGCCCACCAGCGTATGCGGCTTGAACGCCGCGCCGAGGCGCTTCAAGACATCCTCGCAGCCCTGCTCCATGCCTTTGCGATCGACCAGCCGGCCGCGCCGCAACTCGCGCCCCGCATAAATGTTCTCGGCGACCGACAGATTCGGCGCGAGGTTCAGTTCCTGATAGATCACCGCGACGCCCAGCGAACGCGCCGCGAGCGGACCGTCTATGGTCACGGGCTTGCCGTCGATCAGGATCTGGCCGCCCGCATCGCCCTGATACGCGCCCGACAGAATCTTCACGAGCGCGGATTTGCCCGCGCCGTTTTCGCCCATCAGCGAATGCACTTCGCCTGGAAAAACGGACAAACGCACGTCGTTCAGCGCGCGCACGCCGGGAAAGCTCTTGCTGATGCCGCGCATTTCGAGCAGCGGCGGTCGGGTCGAAGGATCATGCGGCATGCTTTGCCTCCAGCGGTTTGACGCCCGCGCGGCGCGGCGAAAAGTTGAAGAACATCGGCAGTGTGGCGGCACCGATCGCGCCCGCATCCGGGCCGAAGGTGCCGTGCACGAACGCGGGCGTGCCGCGCGCTTCGGGCGCGTTGGCCGCCATGGTCGCGGCGAGTCGCTCGACGAGCGCGTCGAGCAGGCCGCCGTCGATATCGGAATCGATCACGACCATCGGCACGTCGAGCACGCAGAGCGTAGCGCGTAGCGCGGGTGCGAGCGCTTCCACGCAGTCGTCGATCCATTCGCCGACCGCCGGCAGACGCCGCTCGATGCACGCCTGCAAGTCCACGTGGTTGTCGGCCGTCGCGCCGCGGTAGTGCAGATGCCGCACCAGCGCATTGAGCGACGCGCGCGACAGCAGGATGTCCCACTGGCCGTCCGGCCGCGGCGCGGAGGGCAGGCGGCTGGGCGGCACCGGAATTACGCCGATATCCCCCGCATTGCCCGACGCGCCGCGCAGGCAGTCGCCATCCAGCGCGATGCCGCCGCCGATCGCGGAGCCTAGGAACAGGTAGATGAAGTCGTCGCAGCGACGGCCATGGCCGTAGAAAAGTTCGGCGGTCGCGGCGGCGTTGCCATCGTTTTCAGAGAACACGGGAAGCGAGAGCGCGTGGCCGAGCGCATCGGCAAAATCGGTGCTGTCCCACGCGCGGAACGTCTCTCCGGGCAAGCAGAGTTCGCGCAGCCACGAACCCAGATTGAACGGCTGCGCGATGCCGATGCCCGTCAGACGTTCGCGCTCCGTCGCGCTGAGCAGGCCGAGCATGCGCTCGATATCGCGCGTGACGATCTCGAGCGCCACCGCCGGATGCGGCAGCACGCGGTCGATGCCGCTGCGCGCGAGCATGTCGCCCGCGAAATTGACCAAGACCGTCTCAATCCCGGTGCGATCCAGCCGCACGCCGATACCGAACGCGCCGCGCGGATCGAGCCGGATGAGCGACGCGGGCTGGCCCCGTTGACCGTCGAGCCGGCGTCCGGAATATTCGATGAGCCCCGCCCGGTCCAGCGACTCGACGATGCTGCCGACCGCCGTGCTCGTCAGATTCGCATGACGCGCGAGGTCCGCCTTCGATGCCAGCTCGGTGTTCCGCAGCGCCTGCAATAGCAGCCGCTCGTTATACCGGCGCACGTTCGCGGAATTGCTTCCTCGACCGCTTGAGGTTTTCACGCGCTGTCTCCATTCGTTTCGTCTGATTGTTGTTGGCTCTCGCGGCGGAGCCATTAAATAAATCAAGTTGATTTATTTAAGAACGACGGCGTGTCGAAGTAAAGCAGGGAAATCCCGAGGACGCGAATTCGCAGCGATTTGACGGAAGTAAACGTCTTTTGAATACATGCGCACGGCCTCGTCGTTTCGTGAGACGGCGACGAACGCCCGCGCGTTTTCATACTAGGCGATGCGGCGGCCAACACCAAGACGCGTTGTAGCGAACGTAGGCGCGCTGAAAGGCATCGCGCGGGCATCGGAGGTGGCTGGCTGTGATATCATTACTTATTCATCTCGACATTTGGCGCGCGCATCATGTTTTCCATTTCTCAGGCCTCGCACGCGAGCAAGGCCGCGCAGTACGACGATCTGCTCCAGGAAGTGCGTTCTCTCATCGGCGACGGAAGCGACTTCATCGCAAATACCGCGAATTTCTCGTCGCTCGTCTATCACTCGCTGCCCGATCTGAACTGGGCGGGCTCTTCTATTTCTTCAATGGCACCGAACTCGTCGTCGGTCCGTTTCAGGGCAAACCGGCCTGCGTGCGCATCGCGCTTGGGTGCGGCGGTGCGGCGTGTGCGGCACGGCGGCGCAGCAGCGGCGCACGCAAGTCGTGCCCGATGTCGAAGCGTTCCCCGGCCATATCGCCTGCGATTCGGCGTCACGCTCGGAGATCGTCGTGCCGCTCGTCGCGAGTGACGGCGCGCTGATCGGCGTGTGGGACGTCGATAGTCGTCCCGTGCCGGCCGCTTCGACGACGAAGGCGCGCTCGGTGCACGGCCTTCGTCGCGTCCGCGTGGAGCAGGCGTCACGCTTGAATCGCCGTCCGCGTGGCGAATTCCGGCCGTCGGCCGTCTACAATGAAGCGACTCCAACCATCTCGAAAATGTGGTCATGACCAGCCTCGTTCGCCGCCGCTGACTGCCTGCGCCTTGAGCGCGTGCGCGCGAGGGCGTGGCCGCGTCCGACAACAAGGCCGTCGTCGTGCTGGTGCTCAAGTCGCTCGGCGACCCCTTCGTGAGCACGATGATCGACGGCGCGAAGAACTATCAGCGTCACTAACTACGCATCGCAGCTTGATCTAGAGACTTACGGCACGCAGACCGATCACGACGTCACCGGACAGATTCGTATCGCGCAGTCGCTGATCGAGGCGAAGGTCGGCGCCATCGTGATCGCGCCAACCGATTCGCGCGCGCTGTTCGTGCCTGCCGCGAAGGCGATTGCCTCGGGCATCATCGTGGTCGCGATCGACAATCCGTTCGACGAAGCCGGCGCAGGACGCCGCCAATGTGACGATTCCCTTCGTGGGACCGGACAGCCGGCGCGGCGCGCGCATGGTGGGTGCCTATCTCTGAAGCCGGGCAGAGAGGTGGGCATCACATCGACGGGCGGGTGAACGACCGCAACGCGCAGCAGCGCACGCTCGGTTTCCGGCAGGCGATGGACGCGGCATAAGAATCTCGTGGGGCGGGGCGTGCTTAGCGGCGTTTGAACACCCATGCCGCCAATATCGAACGTGCGCCAGCTACGGTTCGGCATGCAAACCGTAGCCGCATCAGCCTGATCTTCCCCCTGCCATCCCCGCCTTCGTCACCACCTGCACCGGCGTCTCCATGAACGGCGACAAGTCCTGCTGACTCCGTCGCTCCAGCAGCGCCTTCACCGCGACATCCACGCCGAACACGGCCTGACGCGCGCCGAACTGCTCGACCGTCGTGAGCAAGCGGCCGTCCTGCAGCATCGGCTGCACGAGGTCGATGTTGTTGTAGCCCGTCACCAGCACGCAGCCCGCCTTGCCCGAAATGCGGATCGCATCGATCGCGCCGATCGCGGATCGCGGTGTTGTCATTCGTGCACAGCAAGCCCGCGAGCGTCGGGCACACATAGAGCATCTGCAAGCTGATCGCCTTGCCGCTCGTCACGCTCCAGTCGCCTCCTCGACCGTGGCCACGTGGATGCCCGCCGCGCGCGCACGCCGAACGTCCACGGTTCGATTTCCGTCGACAGCCGCACCGTATTTACCAGCGCGCCGAGGCTCGGCGTCGGGATCGTCACCACATCGCCCAGATGATGCGTGAAGCCGCCGCCTTTCGTATCGCGATCCTTGATCGGCGAGAACATCGTGCCGAGAAACAGCATGAAGCCATCCGGATACTGATGATACTTGCCGTGCGTCTGATTGACGAGGTCGGCCGGATCGCGGCTGATCTCGCTCATATGGCTCACGCCTTCGAGCACGAAGTCATCGTCCGCGCCCTCGATGCGCAGCGACAAACTCGACGCACGCACACCGTGTCGAGCGTGAAGCGACCGTCGAACAGCCGCACGAACGGGCCGATTGCGCACGAACCGTGTTGTTGTCCTTCGCCTTGCCGAGCAGCAGCGCGCTGCTGCCTTCGATATCGCGCAGGTTCACATCGTTGCCGAGCGTCGCGCCGACGATCTCTCCGCTCGCGTTCATTGCCAGCACGATCTCCGGTTCCGGGTTGTTCCACTTCGAAGTCGGATACAAGCCGACATCCGCGCCGAATCCGACCGACGACATCGGCTGCGATTTAGAAAACACTTCCGCGTCCGGTCCGATGCCCACTTCCATGTACTGAGACCACGCGCCACGCCGTTCGAGTTCGGCCTTCAGCTTCGCCGCGCCCTCGGAGCCGGGCTGAATCTTCGACAGATCCTCGCCGATCGATTGTTCCTGCGCACGGCTCGCGTCGCCGCCCGCCTGTTCCTCGATCACGCGTTCCAGCAGGCTCACCGCGAAGGTGACGCCACATGCCTTCACCGCCTGCACGTCGCAGGGCGCGAGCAGGTGCAGGCCGCTCGGCTTCGCATCGAGCGTGGCCTGTAGCAGTTCCTGCACGGCATCCGCGCGGTCGAACAGGTTGGCGGTGATCGGCGCGGCCCGTGTGATGGGCCCGTGTGATGTCGAACACCTCGCCGTTTCGCACCGCGACGACCGCCGGCCGTCGATGGGCGCGGGCCGCCAGACGCGGCCGATCAGCACGGCGTCGGACAGATCTTCGGGCAGGCAGCGGAAACGGAGACGGTCTGCATGAGCGGATTCGTGAGCGTGGACAGGGAAGCCAATCGTAGCCCGCGTGCTCGGGCAGTGTCCATCGGGTTGATAGCCTATCCAACCTTATTGGAACATACCGAATCTCTGGAAGAATCAGGCATCCCACCACGCGGCGAAAATGGACAAGACCTACGATGTGCCCGCGCTGCGTCGCGCGGACGACATTCTTGACGTGCTCGCCACCGCGGCCAAACCGGTGCGCGCCGCCGTGCTGGCGGAACGCACCGGCCTGTCGCGCAGCACGCTCTACCTGCTGCTCGATACGCTCACGCGCCTGCAATGGATCGACAAGCGCGACGACGGCTACATGATCGGCGTCGGCCTGTTCGAACTGGGCAACGCGTACAAGTGCCACGACAAGCTGCAGGCCATCTTTCGCGACGGAGCTGGCGAATTCATCAACAAGCACAACAGCACAACGAGGTCGTGCAACTCGCCGTGCTCGACGGCGTGCATGTCGTGTATGTGGCGCCTGAAGACCCGCATCGGCCGGTGCGGCTGGTGTCGAATCTCGGCTCGCGGCTGCCTGCGCATTGCTGCGCGCTCGGCAAGGCGCTGCTCGCCGGATTGACGGATGACGTCATCGTCGAACATCTGCCCGAACGGCTCGAAGCGGTGACGCCGCACACCGTCACGCGCTGCGCGGCGCTGCTGCGCGAACTGGCGGTGATCCGCACCAGCGGGTTTGCGATCGAGCGCGAGGAAGTTGCGGCCGGCATCGCGTGCTTCGCGGCCTACGTCGGCATGACGCCCGCAGGCAAGCGCGTGGCCGTGTCGGCGAGCATACCGGTCGGACGGCTCGACGCCAAACGCGAGAAGCAGATCGGCGTCGTGCAGCTCGCGGGTCAGTAGTTGCGCGGTGCGCTCTGATCGCGTGAGCGTAGCTTCCCAGATAGTGACGCGATTGGTGCGTGCACTCGTCGCATGGAAGATTTACCAGCGCGCTTAAGATCGCCTCGCACCTCACATTCCACAGAATTCACCTCGTCATGCCGAATCGTACATGCATACGGTTTGCACTGCCTTGCGCCAGTCGAGGAACGTCGATTGCTATTGCTCTAAGTGTCACTGCTCGTATGCACGCGAATCCACGCAAAGGCGCCCGCAACTTCTGCCCGCGGTTCCGCCCGGTGAATCACGAGAGCGACCAGGATTCAACGCCGAGTTACGACACGAGTGAGCGGCAATGTCCGACCTTAACGACACTCATGACGCACCACGTCCGAGCTCGGCCACGAGCGGCGCGGGCGAGCAACACGACGACCGAATCCCACGACGACCGAATCAAGCCGAAGGTCAAAGGCAAGACCGGCGGCAATGGCAATGGCGAAGAGAACGGCGAAGGCCGCAAGAAGCCGCTGGTGATTCTCGCCATCGTGGTCGTGATTTTCGCGATCGGCGCAATCTCGTCTGGTGCTTCATGACGCGCAATCAGGAGAGCACCGACGACGCCTACACCTGATGGCGACGCCGTAACCCGTAACTATTGCGCCGAAGGTATCGGGCTATGTCGTCGCGATGAACATCGACGACAACCGGTTCGTGCACAAGGGCGACCTGCTGATCAGGATCGATCCCGCGATTATCAGGCGCAGGTCGATCAGGCCAACGCGCAGCTCCAGTCGGCGGAGCGGCAACTCGACGTCGCGCGCGTGCAGTATCCAGCGCAACTCGCGGAGGCAGAAGCGCAGGAGCAAACCGCGCGCCAACCTCGCACAGGCGAGCGCGGCGTATCAGCGGCAGAAAAGCGTGGATATCCGCGCGACCTCGCAGCAGAACATCGATACCGCGACCGCGCATGCGCAAGTGCGCACCGCAGCAGATCGCGATCGTCGTCGCGAATGTCGAGGAAAAGCGCCAGCAGGTGCGGCAGGCGGAGGCGCAACTGGAGAGCACCAACCTCAACCCTCGGCTATACAGAACTACGCGCGCTCGCCGACGGCTGGATCACCAAGCGCAACATGCAGCAATACGGCACCTTCCTGCAGGCGGACACGTCGATCTTCACGCTCGTCACGCCGCGCCAGTGGGTGACCGCCAACTTCAAGGAATCGCAACTCGACCGCATGCGTCCCGGCGCAAGGTGGATATCGAAGTAGACGCCTATCCGAGCATGAAGCTGCACGGCCACGTAGATAGCATCCAGATCGGCAGCGGCTCGCATTTCTCCGCGTTCCCCGCCGAGAACGCTACCGGCAACTTCGTGAAGATCGTGCAGCGCGTGCCCGTGAAAATCGTCATCGACGATGGCCTGAGCCGGGCACGTCCCTGCCGCTCGGCTTGTTCGTCGTGCCCACACCGTCATGCTGTGACACTGACCATGAGCGATACCCAGGCCGAACACGACCACAGCGGCTGGAAGCCGCGCTCGAATCCGTGGCTGACGCGGTCGTCGTCACGCTCGCGGCGTTCGGCGTTCATGGAAGGGCTCGACACGACCATCGTCAACGTCGCGCTGCCGCATATCTCCGGTACCATGTCCGCGAGCTACGACGAGGCGACCTGGACGCTCACCTCGTATCTCGTCGCGAACGGCATCGTGCTGCCCATCTCCGCGTACTTTTCGAAGATCCTCGGGAGAAGGCACTATTTCCTGATCTGCATCGGCGCATTCACGGTGTGTTCGTTCATGTGCGGCATCGCGATCAATCTCGGCGAACTGATCGTGTTCCGGCTGCTGCAGGACTTCTTCGGCGGCGGTCTGCAACCGAGCCAGCAATCGATCATGCTCGATACTTTCCCGCCCGAACAGCGCGGCCGCGCGTTTTCCATCTCGGTGGTGGCCATCGTCGTCGCGCCGGTGCTCGGGCCGACGCTCGGCGGCTGGATCACCGACAACTTCACGTGGCGCTGGGTGTTTCTCATCAACGCACCGGTGGGCGTGTTGACGACCATCGCGGTGACGCAATTCGTCGAAAATCCGCCGTGGGAAAAGAAACAAGACCCGAAGAAGGTCGGCATCGACGGCGTGGGTATCGGGCTGATCGCGATCGGCCTCGGCTGTCTGCAAGTGTTTCTCAATCGCGGCGAGGACGACGACTGGTTCTCTTCGCCGTTCATCACGATCTTTGCGGTGCTGGCGGCGCTGGGTCTGGTCGGCGCGACCTTCTGGCTGCTGTATGCGAAAAAGCCCGTGGTCGATCTGCGCGTGATGAAATACCACAACTTCGCGCTAGGCTCGGCGGCGATCTTCGGCTTCGCGTCCGTGCTGTACGGCAGCGCGGTGCTGATCCCGCAACTCGCACAGCAACAGCTCGGCTACACGGCGACGCTCGCGGGACTCGTACTGTCGCCGGGCGCAGTATGCATCGTGTTTCTGATCCCAATCGTCAGCAAACTGATGAACGTGATCCAGACGCGCTTTCTGGTCGCGTTCGACTTCTTCCTGATGGGCTGCGCGCTGCTGTATTCGCGTCATCTCGTGCCGAATATCGATTACGTCACGCTGACGAAGATGCGCAGCGCGCAGCCCATCGGCATCGGCTTTCTGTTCGTGTCGGTGACGACGCTCGCCTATCCTATCTGTCGCTGCCGAAGTCGCTCAATAACGATGCGTCCGCGCTGTTCACGATGTTCCGCAGCGTGGCGGGTTCCATCGGCATCTCGCTCGCGACGGCAGCGATCCGCGAGCGCACACAGGCGAACATGGCGCATATGGTCGAGCACATGACGCCGCTGAATCAGCCGTACACGGACACGGTGAACCGCATCGCGCACACGCTGATGGATACCGGCCAGTCGATGTGGCGATGACCGCCGCGACCGGCCGCATGTATCAGACCTTCGTCGAGCAGGCGACGATCCTCGCGTATCTCGACGTGTTCCTCGCCTGCGCGATCTTCTCGTTCATGTTCATACCACTGTCGCTGTTTTTCTCGCCGGTGAAAGCGGCCGGTCAGGCGGGAGGACACTTTGCGACGTGAGGTCGCATAGATGATTGTTTCACCTGCTGGGTTCTGTTCACATTCTCAGCAGTGCTCCAAAGGCGCAGGCGAGCACGGCGAAGG
>LFJI01000534.1 GCA_001235855.1 Candidatus Burkholderia brachyanthoides | reverse complement strand
GGCACGGCCGGCGTTTGACGATCATCACCAGCCGGTCGACAGCTGGCCACGCCGCTGAAACTGACTGAGCAAGCGCAAACGGGCAAGGGAGGCGTTAAGACTGGCGGAAAAGCGGTTCCGATTTCAGCATCGGACGCGAAGGCCAAGCGTGTTGCTCATCGAAGAGGCAAGTACGGTGCGCAGTTTCCGAAAGGTGCGCTCGTTCCTATGAAATTCACACTTGCTAAGCTTATTGCCGGTAAACATGGAGTCTGATGACGAATGCTGGTGACTTGAATGCAGGTGATGCCGCGCTTCAGCGCTCGTTTCCGACTGTGATGGTTCCCCGGCATGAACCGGTGGCGCCGATAGTCGCGGCCGGTGAGCGATTGCTTATCGGCGAGAACGGCATGTTTATTGAGATTGATCTGCCGTGGCTGTCGGTCGTTCGCAGGATTGCTCACTACACGGTCCCGACCGCAGTACCGTACGGACACGTGGTCGAAGCGACGGTGCTGCGTTGTGGCGCAGTTCCGCCTCACCTAATCGGCAAATTCGTCGAGATGGCGCGCGCGGCGCACCCTATGGAAACCGGTGCGTGGGTGGTCTGGAATGGCCAGACTCGGCAGTTCCGCGTGGCTGCTGTCAGAGTGATTTCGCGTGACACGGGGTGGCTCCACTATGAGTCGCCGGATCTCTCGCCCAACGAGTACCGGGTGATTGATTGCCATTCGCACGGTGCTCACCCGGCCTTCTTCTCGTCGACAGATAACGAAGATGACTGCCACGACACGAAGTTCGCTTTCGTCGTTGGGCATTGTGCGTCGCCTGTGCCGAGCATGCCCATGCGTCCGTGCGCGAAGGGCATTTTCGAGGACGTCGAGCGCGTGCCGAGCAGCTGGTACGCGGCAGCCCGCCAGAAAGAAAGCCAGAAGGAGGTCGCATGACTGGCGTTGTTAGTCACGCGCTTCCTTCGCGAATGTTGGAGCGGTCATGGAACGTGGTTGTGGTCGGTGCCGGCGGGACGGGCAGCGCGGTACTTCCAAGCCTCGCCCGACTGCACCACGCGATGGTCGAATTGGGTCATCCGGGCGGCATCGACTGCACGGTGTTTGATGACGATACGGTCAGCCCGACGAACGTCGGCCGGCAGGGCTTCTATCCGAACGACGTTGGCGAGTACAAAGCTTCGCTCATCGTCAACCAATTGAACGCTTTGATGGGAACTGACTGGCGTGCACAGACCCGCCGATTCTCCGCGATCGAGACGCTATACAACGTCGATTTGGTGATTGGTTGCGTGGACACGCGTGCCGCAAGGCATCTGCAGCTTCTGGACTCGAATCGGAGTTGATAGGTTGCCCAATCTCCACGTCCTCAAGGGTTGGGGTGGTAGATCTGGCAGGCGTGTGGCGAAGGCAATTGTGCTTACCTCGGGAGGCCTGCCCGGTGTCCTGCATTCAGGACTGAACGACCCGTAAGGACCGCTGATCGCCGTGCAGGAGTCAGCAGCGGGCATATTAGGGCGACGATGCCTGAAGGCCCAAACGGAGAGGAGCGGCGAGTAAGGAGCTAAAGTCAGAAGTGTGTAAGGGGGAGTTGAGGCGGGAAATTGAAGGCGGTGGTGGTTTCAGCTAAGAATCGGATTGTCGAAGTCGGAAAGCAGCAAATAACAAAACCATCCATCATGAG
>LFJI01000533.1 GCA_001235855.1 Candidatus Burkholderia brachyanthoides | reverse complement strand
CCGGGAGATTAAACAGATGTCCATATTGCTGTGCTACCTCAAATGTTTTGTGACAGTATTAGAAGTCTGAATAAAGCCGCACGCGATTGAAGATGCGCGCCGGATCGAACGCCGCCTTCAGGCCGCGATGGATCTTCATCAGCGGCGTGAACACACCGGCGTTGCGGTCGTAGGCGCTCCCTGCGCGGAAGATCGTCGCATGGCCGCCCGCTTGCTTCGCGCTGATGCGCACCGTCTGCGGATCGGTGTCGGTGATCCACCAGCGTTGCGCGCCGCCCCATTCCATCAACTGCGCGCCCGGCAGATGCAGTGGCGGCTCCGCGATCGACGGCAACGCGAGCCGCCACAGCGCCGAGCGCGGCTCGATCACCGCGAAGAACGGATCGGTCTGCTCGCGCAGGCCGATCCAGAAACGGTCGGCTTCCACGGCATCGACCACTTCGCCGCCGAGCGTGTTGCGCGCGGATTTCACCGCTGCTTCCGCGCCCGCGAGCCGCAGCGCCAGCGTCCCGTCGCGCCACGCGCTGCCGGTGATCGGCAACGGATGACAGCCCCATTCGTTGAGCTTGCGCACGCCGTCGGTCGCGGGCATGTCGAACTTGAGCGTGGCTTCGGCGACCGGGCGCGGCAGCACCTTGATCGACAGTTCGAGGATCAGCCCGAGTGTGCCGAGCGATCCCGCCAGCAGGCGCGACACGTCGTAACCCGCGACGTTCTTCACCACTTGCCCGCCGAAATGCAGCACATGGCCGTGGCCGTTCATCACGACCGCGCCGAGCACGAAATCGCGCGGGGCGCCGGTTCAGTCGCGGCGCGATCCCGCGATGCAGCCGCCGAGCGTTGCGCCGCGTCCGAAGTGCGGCGGTTCGAACGGCAGCATCTGGCCGTGTTCGCGCAGCGTCGCTTCGATTTCAGCAAGGGGCGTTTCGCTCTTGGCGGTGATGACGAGTTCGGCCGGATCGTAGACGACGATGCCCCGATGCGTGCGCGTGTCGAGAATCTCGCCTTGCAGCGTCTGGCCGTACCAGTCCTTGGTGCCGCCGCCGCGCACGCGCAGCGGCGTGCCGGTCTCCGTCGCCCGCGCGATTCTTTCGGACCAGCCGGCGACGATGTCGTCCTGTTCCATTTGGTGTCCCGCTCTCGTAGTCTTTCTTTTTGTTTCTTTTTGCGGTCGTCCGGTCGATTGTACCGGACGCTTAATCGCGCCACACTCGGAGAAACGTGGATAGCGGAACGCGCTTCCCTCGTCAGATGTCAGAAGCGCGGAATGTCGGGATGCGGCAGCAAGCCGCCCCCGCACATGCATCTTGCCGTACTCGGCGCAACGCGACCACGTGGGAATGCCTTTGTCCGGATTGAGCAGGCCCGGCGGATCGAATGCGCGCTTGACCGCGAAGAAAGTATCGCGCTCTTCCGGCGAGAATTGCACGCACATCGAATTGATTTTTTCGATGCCCACGCCATGTTCGCCCGTCACCGTGCCGCCCAGTTCGACGCACGTTTCGAGGATATCGCTGCCGAAAGCCTCCGCGCGATGCCACTCGTCCAGATCGTAGAATGAGCGGGTGCATGTTGCCATCGCCCGCATGGGACACGTTGATGCAGCGAAGCGCGTACTTGTGCGACCTGCAAGTCGCATGAGTTTCTGTTTCACAGGATCAGGTATGACTTGA
>LFJI01000532.1 GCA_001235855.1 Candidatus Burkholderia brachyanthoides | reverse complement strand
GGAGGTGACCATCTCATTAAACCCCACGTTTTCCAAAACGTGGGGTTGGTCAGCAATCTGAAGGCCGGCGCATGCGCCGGCCTTGTCTTCTCGAGGCGATCAGCGATCGCGATTCCACAGCACGCCGAGCACGAAGCCGACCGCCGTGGCGATCAGGACGCCCTGAATCGGCTGGCTCGCCACAGCAAGGCGCACGTTATCGACCGTCTGGCCGTAGCTCTGCTGAAAATTGCCGAATGCCTGACGCGCCTTGCCTTCTGCCTGAACCGCTTCGTCGCCGGTCAGTGCGCCGACCGCATCCTGCACCTTGCCGACTACCTGTTGTGCCGCGCCTTCCACCTGATCTTGCACCATGGTGCCTCCCGTCTGGTTGATCTTGCATGAGGTTGGAGCCGTCGTCTTCGCGTGCTTGCGTTCAAGAGCATGACGACGAGGTGAAGCACACCGGAGCACGTCCCGTGCCTAACGCGCCGGCGCGGCTCAGGCCGGGCCGATCAACTCCCTGACGGTGTCGATGAGATCGTCGATGAAAACCGGTTTGCGATGAAAGCGCGCATCCGGATGGTCGAGACGTGGCGCCTTGGCGGCCCCGCTCATCAGGATGACAGGGATTTTGCCGAGCGTGTCGCTCGCGGCGAGTTCGCGGATCAGTTCGACGCCGTCCATGTACGGCATCATCCAGTCCGTGATGACGAGATCCGGAGCGTTCGAGCGCGCCGCGTCGAACGCGATGTGTCCGTTGGCGGCGGTCGACACCTCGTAGCCTTCCATTTCGAGCACGAGGCGCGAAGTGGTCAGAATGTCGAATTCATCGTCGACGAGGATTTTTCATGCTCGCGCGCCGGGGTCCGACACAGAGAGCGCCGACGCGACCGACGGATGCCCGGACAGGAGTCCCGTCTGTCCGATGAAGCCCTCGCTGATATGCAGGCCGCGCGAGTCGATCGTGAGCCTGCGGATCGCTGAATCGTGCATGCCTTCGCGTTGCTTGACGACCAACAGCATGCGATACAGCGTCGAGTTAGCTTCCACATAGCGCAGCAGGACGATGTTCTCGGTCATCGTCCGAGGCGTGCAGCGTGGACGGCTGGAGTGCTTCGCCGTAGAGCGGCAGTTCCTTGGTGAGGATCGTCGTCACGCCAGCGTCGCGCAGACGGTGCGACAGCGCGTTCAGAAACAGCCCGATGCGCTCCACGCGGCTCGCCGACTGCCGGAAACCGTCGATGCCGTCCACCAACAGCCGCGGCGCCTTGGTGTGTTCGGCCATTTGCAGCAATTCGACGGCGAGTTCGTCGATCGCGAGTTCCACCGCCGGATGCCAGTCGATCACGAGCCGTCCATCCTTGAGGGCGTCGCGCAGATCGATGCCGACCGATTGCGCCTTCACCATCAACCGCTCGGGCGATTCGTAGAGACCGAAGTACAGGCACTTCTCGTTGCGTTCGACGCTCGCCTGCAAAAACTTGAGATCGAACAGCGTCTTGCCGACGTCGGACGGGCCGACCAGTGTCGTGGTCGAGCCGCGCACCACGCCGCCACCCAGAATGCCGTCCAATCCCGGCACTCCGGTCGTGACGTTGCCGTCGTTCGCGGGAGTGGGCCGGGCTGGCTGATACGTTGCGACGTGAGGTCGCATAGATAATTGTTTCACCTGCTAGCACAGGGGTAGAGAAACCGGCTGTTCCATCAGCCGTAA
>LFJI01000531.1 GCA_001235855.1 Candidatus Burkholderia brachyanthoides | reverse complement strand
GCGAATTCCTAACAGTTAGCTGGCGCCAAACCTCTTCAGAGACACGGTGGTCGACACGAACCGCGCCAAACGAGATACAGCGTGGACCCCCATGATTGATCATGCTACCCTGGCAACTGTAGTGCGCGACGGTGCCGACGGTGCCTTTGGTGCCGGAATAGGCGACGTGGAGTTTGCGACCGCAATGCCCACAACGTAGCAATCCCGCCAGAAGCGAACTGCCGCGCTTTACCGCGCCGCGGACAATGTTCCCCTTCATGTTCGCGTTATTGTTATTGGTAATCAATTTGCGGTTCGCCTCGTACTCCTCCCAGCTAATGTAGTCCGCGTGGTGCTCGATGATCAAGGCCTGCCAGTCCTCCCGTTGAAGGAGGTTGCCTACAAAGACACGTTTGCGGCCGTTCACAATACGAGCGATGGTCCTGGTCTTGCCAAAGGCGTACGCCCCACCATACGTCGAATTCGTCAGGATGTGCAGAAGGGTGTTATAGACGGGAAGTTTCCATACAATGTGGCGACCTTCCGGGCCATAGTTCAGCGCGGGCAATTCGATGCGTTCTTGCCGAATCCATAAAAGCACCTGCCTGACGCCGCCAAACTCGCGAAACTTCCGAAACACTAACTCCATCGCTTCACGGATCCGCGCATCGAGATCCTTCTCGATTCGATTTCCCGGTGCGCGCGCGTAGCCGATTGGCACAGATGTGAACAGTTCGCCGCGCTTGGCCTTCTGATCGAGAGCAGCCTGCGAGCGCTGGCGGAACGTGGAGAGTTCCATCTCCGAGAGCGTGCCCTTCATCCCTAGCAGCAGGCGATCGTTAGGCTGCCGTGGATCATAGATTCCATCCTCGTTAATCAGCAGGCATCCTACGAGACAGCGGAATTCCAGCAGCGTATACCAGTCGCGCCCATTACGCGCGAGGCAGAAGGCTTCGATACAGAATACAGTGCCCACTTCGCCGCTGCATAGGGCGACCAGCAGACGTTCGAAGCCTGGGCGATGGGAACCCGAGCCGGATCGACCCAAGTCGTCATCGATAACCAAGATATC
The DNA here is from genome assembly GCA_001235855.1 of Candidatus Burkholderia brachyanthoides. Lineage (GTDB taxonomy): Bacteria > Pseudomonadota > Gammaproteobacteria > Burkholderiales > Burkholderiaceae > Caballeronia > Caballeronia brachyanthoides. The sequence continues at coordinate 646 of LFJI01000531.1, read as the reverse complement.
TGGCCAGCCGAGTCCGCGAGCACGATCGGCCAGCCCATACTGACGTAACTGGCTTTCGCGATTGTGATGGACCTGGTCCAGCGTTGACTGACGCACATAAACGTATGCACGACGGGAGAGATGCTCAGGGCCGATCTTGCTCATCGCGCACCTCCGCTTCGATGACGTCGATCAACACGAACATCAGCAGTGCCAGCTCTGATTGCATCTCCTCCGGCGCCAACGCTGCCGGCACCGTTTCCTCGAACAGGTCCTTCTGTCTGGCCGTCTGCGTGCGTATCGCTACCTCCCTCACGTGTTACCGACGCAAGGCAAGATAACGCTGTGCCGACCAAGCGGAGGAGTTCAATCAACACAGCATGAGGGAATGCTGGCTGTGCCACGACAGCCATCCGAGCAGCATCCTCGTCTGCCATCCAAGGCGGAAGATGCGTCAGAGTGCCATCGGGTTGTCTGATGCTCAGATACGACTCGCTCCTGTAATTGTTCATCCCGATGACGGTTATACGTTCGCCGCAACGAGGGTGAAACGGATAGCGGATGATCACTTCATCGCAATGAGGATGGGCAGTGAGTGTGTTGCGGGTTCGAGCGGCGGGGGCAAGTCGCACTTATCGTCGGCCATCGGAGCGAGCCTACTGGAGAG
>LFJI01000530.1 GCA_001235855.1 Candidatus Burkholderia brachyanthoides | reverse complement strand
CGCGGCAAAAGGAGCTAAATGTGTTACCCCTGTCCTGACACACCTGTTACCCATGACCCATGTCTCCGGTCGTCTCCGGTCTATACAGAGACGTTAAGTGCTCGCGATGGCGTGACGTGGGTAGAGGAGCCCGTTTTCCCGCCAGAAGATTTCGCCGCACTCGCATCGCTTCGCGGTGCCGGAAAGGTGCCTGTCGCATCCGGGGAGAATTGGTGCACAGCAGTACAGTTCTCTCATGCTATGGATGCTGGAGCGGTCGACTACATCCAGCCGAGCGTTACAAAAGTTGGAGGTGTGACCAAGTTCGTAAAGATCGTGCGCGAGGCGCAACGTCGAGAGGTGGGTGTACTGCCCGCATTCACCGTACTTCGGGCCGGGGTTTTTGATGACGTTGCATATGGCGACTGCACTGCCGATGCTTCAGTTGGAATACTTGTACGTCAGGCCTGCCGCAGAGCTGATCAACTTGACGCCTATTCGTCAGAATGCTGCATTCAAGCTGAGTGATGCTCCCTCCCGACATCGGCCTGACGCCGGACGAAGAAGTGGTCTCGCGCTTTGTGCGCTCGCGCCGATCGCGTGAGCGCTGCTTATCCAATCATCAGCCGCCGCGCGACTTCGTCAGTATCGTGAGAGGCTTTGTGGATAACCAATGATATCGGGACCTTCAAAAGATGCCCAGACCACGGCGCTTTACTGAGCGATTCGATCGGCTGGAGATGTCGATCGGTCGTGATGTATAGCGCCGGCTCCCCCGAGAGACGGGCGAACGCGAATCCTGTCGGCGCAGCAACCGGCAAGCTTACGACCCGGTCGAGATTGCCTTCGACGGAGAAACGCACAGCGCTCCAGCCGTCCTGCAAGGCGGTCCAAAGGCCACCGTTGTTGTCGAAGGCGAGTCCGCACAGACGCCCAGCATCCCTCGGCATCGAGGCAAAGCGACGGCATCGAGGAAGAGGTCGGTGACATCGAGAAGATTGTTCCCGACTCTGGCGCGGCCGCGAAGAGGGTGTCGTCGGCCGCGTTCCAAATCATAGCGGTGACAGGTTCGTCGAAACTCCAACGGGCATCGAAGCGACCTTCGTCCGTGACCGTACCGACCAGCGTCTCTCCGTTTCCGCGGGCCTGCGCAATCCAAACCCTGCGCTGAGAATCGGTGCATAGTGGCGCGACGCTCGTGTCATCCTAGATGGTGCCACCGCGCAGAGGTTGCAGACCCTTGCCAGGCACGTAACATCCATGACGGTTTCCCTGTGTGACGATCAATCCTTCCGGGCTATCCTGCATGCTCGTGATCGGCGCATCGAGCGTCGCGACGATTCGATCCTGCGCTCCGTCGAAGCAATTGGATGGCGGGCGCAAGCGTGTCGGCCCAATAGAGGCAACCTAACCGGGCCGACCAGATCGGAAATGTGCCGTGAAATGCCCAGCTTTCGCTGACGGATGTGACCTCGTCGGACTCTCTCACGACTTGCGCGGCAGAAAGTTATAAGCCCACTCTGCGCGCGGCCTCGGCGATTTCCGGGCCCAACAGTTCGAGCCGCGCCATCGTCAGTCGGTATACGGGTCCAGCGACGCTTAAGGCACCCCGCACGCGGCCGGCGGGATCGACGATCGCCGCCGTCACACAACGCACGCCGAGCACTATTTCTTCGTCATCGAGCGCTTCAGCCGTTTCGTGAACGTCTTATAGTGCTCGCAGAACTGTGTG
>LFJI01000529.1 GCA_001235855.1 Candidatus Burkholderia brachyanthoides | reverse complement strand
CGGAGTGTTACCCCTGTCCTGGAACAGGTGTTACCCATCTCTCCGGTCTATACACGGTGGCAGAGACTGATGATAGATGCACGTATAGGCGATGCCGAAAACTGTCTCTAAAATTAGGAGCTGCCCCACGAGTCCCATTGGGAGAGAGTGAGACGCGTAGTTGAATAAAGATGTGGCAAGCCAGGACGTTCCCACACCAAGGGCCAACGTTACCACCACAAACAGAACCATGCTCTGTTCATTGCCGTGAGAATGAAAAGCGGCGGCTCCACCATGCGATATGGTCATCCCAACACCGATGGAAGGCACACGACAAGAACAAGAGAGAGCAACGTCACTACACCTACCGCGCATGACTAGTACGTCCCAGACACAGCCAGGTTTCGTCGCAGAAAATCTTCGTTCGATAGCGCGTACCACGTCCAAATCACCACGGTTGCCAACACTGCAGCAACGTCGCGCCACGAGAAGTTAGATTGATGCGCCTCCCTGCCACTCTGCACAAACAATACGATGGCAAGTCCGACTACAAACACACAAAACGGCAGAATCAGTCGTAGCCATTTAGCCAGTGGTAATGCACGACTGCCTGCCAGCGAGACACAAACGAGACACAAACGATAGGAAGCCGACAATAGGAATAACAATCTCCGCCCCGGTGTCTTGAACGGCAAAGCTCACAAGTATCGAAACGAGAATGTTGCCCGCCAGTGCGTATAGGGCCGCGCGGTACCACTGCGACTTACTTAAACGTCTGGCTCGATACCGCGAAAGCAGCAGAAATAATGAGACAGCGCCATAACAAAGGTAATGCGAAAGCGTAATCCCGACGGGGGTGTACGAGATCAAAAGAAGCGGCGCTATCAGCGAGAACGCCCAGCGCGCAGTCGCGAAGACCATCATGCCGGCCGCGCCTGCGTGGGACACCGGTTGGGGATGACCTAACGGCGTTGCGCTCACGTGTCCCCCGGGTTCGGGGACCCCTGAGCCAGGATGTCCCCGTCTGTTTCCGCATGATGCTTGCTAATCGTGCAGTCAAGAAGGATACTTAAGAGGTTCGACTACACGTTCCTTCGCGCCAGATCCCGCAGCCATTGCACGGAAGACTGGTATGGTTCACAAGTCTAATACTACGTCCGACGTTGGGGTGCTGTAACAAATCAAACACATGCCTTTGTCGATTTCCCGCTGCCGGATACCGCCGTTGTGCTTCATGTCGACGGTACCTTCAGGAATGGACGTTTTGCAGGTTCCACACATCCCCTGACTGCACGAAGAGGAACCTTTGCGCCCTCGCGCTTTGCTGCAGCCAGGATGCTTTTGGCACCGTCCAATGAGAATGATTTTCCTGAGCGAGCCAGTCGAATCACGAAGGATGTGCGGGGGCGCTTGCCGCCGTATCTGCTGACGACGCGGGAAAGTGAAGACTCTCGTGCTCTTCCGCGTCGAAATTGAAGCTCTCTTGATGATAGCGGACAGGGTCATGCCCGCTCTGCTTAAGTATCTCTTTGACAGACTGCATGTACCCTGCTGGGCCGCAGATGAGAAGGCTTCCCTCTCTCTGAAATCCGGCACCAACTGCTCCAGAAGCGCTGGAGTCAAACGACCGATGCTTCCGGTCCAGTCTGGTTCCTCGTCCACTCCTTCACAGACATGCAACACCTGTAGTGCGTATTTCGGCGAACGTGATCAGCGATTCCGCTCGGACGTGATCAGTGGT
>LFJI01000528.1 GCA_001235855.1 Candidatus Burkholderia brachyanthoides | reverse complement strand
TGGGCTTTGATTGTAGATTTGAGCCGTATGCAGGGAAACTCGCACGTACGGTTCTCGGGGGCCCGATCTTCGCAAGAAGGTCGGGCCCCCGACAATGGGCGTGGCGCCCGCGCCATCAGGGGCGCACGGGGCACCGAAGAAGGCCGGCGCGGGGGCTTGCCGGCAGCGTGCGCGGGGTGCGCGGCGGACTGTCGGCGCGCGTGTGCCGCGCATCGTGTTTGGTACCGTTCAGAGCAATTACAAGGCGGTCGAGCCGGCGTCCCCACCGCCGGGCGCGACGCCATCCTCATCCATTTCCCGTTTCTGATGTCCAATCCGTCTGCCACGTCCACACGTCTGAGCGCGCCGGAATTGCGCGCCACCGTGTCGCTCGCCGCCATCTTCGCACTGCGCATGCTCGGGCTTTTCATGATCATGCCGGTGTTCTCCATCTACGCGAAAACGATCCACGGCGGCGACAATGTCCTGCTGGTTGGCATCGCGCTTGGCGCGTATGGCGTCACGCAATCGATGCTCTATATCTTCTACGGCTGGATATCCGACAAGCTCGGGCGCAAGCCGGTGATTGCGTTCGGGCTCCTGGTGTTCGCGCTCGGCAGCTTCGTCGCGGCGATCGGGCACTCGATGGCGTGGATCATCGCGGGGCGGGTGATTCAGGGCATGGGTGCGGTGTCGTCGGCGGTGATCGCTTTCATCGCGGACCTGACGCACGAAGAAAACCGCACCAAGGCGATGGCGATGGTCGGCGGTAGCATCGGCATTTCCTTCGCGGTGGCGATCGTGGGCACGCCGATCGTGTTCCACTGGGTCGGCATGAGCGGGCTGTTCACGGTGATCGGCGTGCTGTCGATTCTCGCAATCGGCGTGGTGCTGTGGATCGTGCCCGATTCGCCGACGCCGCTCGTGCACGTGAAAGCGCCGTTTGCCGAAGTGCTCCACAACGTCGAGTTGTTGCGTCTGAACTTTGGCGTGCTCGTGCTGCACGTGACGCAAACCGCACTATTTCTCGTCGTGCCGCGCATTCTGGAAGCGGGCGGCCTGCCGGTCGCGTCGCACTGGAAGATTTACCTGCCGGTCATGGCGCTCGCCTTCGTGACGATGGTGCCCGCGATCATCGCCGCCGAGAAACGCGGCAAGATGAAAGTCGTGATGCTGAGTGCCATTTTTCTTATCCTGATCGGACAGTTGTTATTGGGCGCCGTTCCCCATACGCTATGGACTATGGCCGCGATTTTGTTCGTGTACTTTCTCGGGTTCAACGTGCTGGAAGCATCGCAGCCGTCGCTGGTGTCGAAACTCGCGCCGGGCACGAGAAAGGGCGCGGCGGCGGGCGTGTACAACACGACGCAGTCCATCGGTCTCGTGCTGGGCGGTGTGGTCGGCGGCTGGCTGTTGACGCTCGACGGTCCGAGCGCGGTGTTCTTCGCGTGCTCCGCGCTGGTGCTGGCCTGGCTCGTGGTTGCATCGCGCATGAAACCGCCCCCGCGCAAGCTTGAACGCGCGGCCTGAAGGAATGTTTGAATCAAGCGCATCGAGTGACGCGAGTCGGCTCGACGCAATTGGGTTGTCCTGTTCGCGGGACGGAAAAACAAACCGGGGCACCGTACAGTCCGACTGCAAGCAAGTATTTACTGGAATTTACTGGAGAAATTATGGCATCAGTGAACAAAGTCATTCTCGTGGGCGTGCGCTGCTGAAGCGCGGTGTTGCTGTAGGGAGT
>LFJI01000527.1 GCA_001235855.1 Candidatus Burkholderia brachyanthoides | reverse complement strand
TACCCTATGGGCCCAGCACTGGCGTCAAATACCCCTTCGCCGGTCGAATTGAATTTTGCAGGGCCGACTACTTATTTTTGTTGTGGCCAAACTAATAGGTCACGATCGCCGTACACCGCCGGTGTCACGTGCGTTTAAGTTACCTCTGAATTCATCTAGGCTACCTGCCAACGCGTAGTGTTTTTCGGTCGCTGGGACTGGCGTTGCGCTCCATATGCGGCAATGCACACACGAACATTGCGCGATACGCAATGGCACAGAGAAAGGCTTGAGTCGGGGAAAGTGCGGCGGCGCGATCGATCACGCGCCGCGGGGGAAGGAATCAGTTGGAATTGGTGTTGAGATTTGGGCACTTCAGATTGCAGCCGTTCGGATCGCCGTTGTCGGCGCGGCGGCGCATTTGCGACGTGCCGTTCTGATACTTGTCGCTCGGCGCGGAGGCGGCGAACTGCATCTGCGGATGCTCGTTGAAACGGAACTGGTCCTGCAGCACGCCACCCGGCATGCCCGGCGAGTTCTGCGCGAACGCGACAGGAACCAGGTAAAAGGCGCCGGCGACGAGCGCGGCGGAAGCGGAAGCGAGCAGCGTGAATTTCATAGCGGTATTTCGTGCCTCTGAGACGAAGTGGAGCGCGAGGGCAAGGCGCTAGGTTAACTCATATTGCATGCCCTGACAGATTGCCGCCCTCGCAGATTGCCGCCCTCGCTTCCTTTACGGATCGTTTCTCGCGCCGCTTTCCGGTCAGCCGTTTAGTCCCTCGTCGACGCTTACGATCGCGCCGCAACTCGCTGGATCGTAGCCGCCCAGATGCGCGACGCTATCGCTGAAGGCGTCGCTGCGCAGGATGCGCAGCGACCCGAACCTTGCGCACTCGCACGCGAAGAAGTAATCCTCGTCGACGACCGGGATGAAATCGAGCGCGAAATGCTGGGCCGCAGGTTGCACGCCGAAGCCCAGATCCGCCATGCCGCTCGCGACGAACGCGGCGATGGCCGAATGCGTGAGCTCGGTGGTCGCATAGCCGTTGATCTGCTCAGGATCGACGCCAACACCGCGCAGGGACAAATCGAGCAGCATACGTGTGGTGTGCCGGTGTGCCCGAACCCGGCTGACGATTGACGAAACGCACGTCGCTGCGCACTAGATCGCGCAATCCAATCCTTCGATGCCTTTGCCCTTCGGCAGAAACAGCCCTTGCGTGCGCCGGGTCAGGTGTATCAGTTGATGCTTCTCCGGATCGAAATGCGGCCGGATTTCGGCGCAGGTCGAGCGGAACGGCCCGATCGGCAAGTGGAAGCCCGCCAGTTCGCTTTCGCCGCGTGCGAGCGCGCTAACGGCCTCGGCGCTCTCGCGATATTTGATATCGACCGGCACGCGCTGCTCGCCGAGCGTGCGCACCAGCGTCGCGACCGCATAGCCGGGCGATGCGTGGATGCGCAACTGCGTCACCGCGCCCGACAGACGCCGGTTCAACCGCTGCCGACATCGTTGGCGACGGCCTGCAACGGCGTCTCGAGGCGCTCGCTGCTCATGCGCTCGGCGCGCAAGACCATCTCGCCCAATTCGGACAACACCGACCCGCGTCCGCGCGATTTGGTGATCAGTGCGCCGCCCAGCCGGATCTCGATTTCGCGCAGCAAACCCCACGCGTGCCGATAGGACAAACCCTTAAAGGCCAGTTCAAAAAGAGCTCGGAAGGACTGTTTACTTTCCCCCGAAACGATT
>LFJI01000526.1 GCA_001235855.1 Candidatus Burkholderia brachyanthoides | reverse complement strand
ATTTATCCCTTACCACTACCAAAGAGATATGTTCAACAAACTCCAGAAGATCACGCAAGGTAATAGATCTGTTGAAGAATATTACCAAGATTTAGAAGTTGCTTTGTTGCGTGTGCAGATTGAGGAGAAACCCGAAGCCACCATGGCGAGATTCTTGGGAGGACTCAGGCGAGATATAGCTAACATGGTTGAGATGTACGAATATGATGATCTTGAAGACATGTACCACAAAGCATTGAAGGCTGAGAGACAACTCAAGGAGAGGACTCCAATTCGAACTCAAACCAACACTCCGACGTCTAAATAGAGTCAAACATGGCCAAAGAAGAATGACACCAAGGAGGTAACTAAAAATGTGAATTCTAGTGCTTCTAAGTTGACTAATCCTTCTACTTCTAGTAGTGCAGGAAATCGACCTAAAAAAGCAAGAGAAATCACTTGCTTTAAGTGTCAAGGCAAGGGACATTACATGTCTCAATGCCCAAATAACAAGGTGATGATCCTTAAAGATGGTGAGATTGTGTCTGAAAGTGAAGATGACGAAGATTATTCTGACATGCCACCACTTGAGGGAGGTAGTGATGATGAGAAAGCCGAACTTGCCAAACACTGGGGATTCGATGATGATGATGAAGGCATGCTTCAGGCTGAAGAAAGACACGCTTTGGTATCCATGAAAGCATTGAGTGCTCAAGTCAAGGATGAGGATAACCAACAGCGTCAAAACATCTTTCACACGCGTTGTCGCATCAAGGATAAGGTATGCTTACTTATTATTGATAGTGGGAGTTGTACTAATGTTGTTAGCACTCTTCTTGTCAAACAGTTAGGACTGGCGACGACTAAACATCCACAGCCCTACAAACTTCAATGGTTGAATGACATGGGAGAGGTGCGTGTACACAAGCAAGCTTTGGTGACTTTTCGCATTGGGAAGTACAATGATGAGGTGATGTGCGATGTTGCCCCTATGCAAGCTGGACATGTATTACTTGGCCGACCATGGCAATATGATCGACATGCAATCCACGATGGTCATCGCAATAGGTATACGTTTATGTCTAACTCTGAAAAGATTATGCTTGCTCCTTGATAAGTGCATAATTTATGAATATTTTATTTATCAATTCCCATGGTTTAATTTGATTTTTAATAAATTATTTGAATTATTTGGATTATTTACCTTTATTGGGTTTAATGTTTTGATTGCAGAAAAATAGGCAAAGTGGGTCTTAAAATGAAGATTTTCATCAATACTATTAATTGGAGAATAGTTGAAGATTAATTGGACATGATTGATGAAGATTAAGGATGAAGATTGAAGCTTGAAGAAAAGAAACAAAAAGAAAAAGGAAAAACTAAAAGAAATTAGAAGATGAAGATGACGCAGACACACACGGACTCGCAGAAGAAAGAGAAGGGGAAGGCAAGGTGCAGGCGCGTGCATCGCACGCGCCTGAGGAAGCAGTAACAGCCCGCGCTTTGCGCGGGCTGCCAGAAGGAAAATACGCGCGCGTGCTCCGCACGCGCGGGACAGACAAAACAGCTGCGGTTGTTTCCTTTATTCTTCGGGGCCCACAGTTTTATTTGCTTTCCTCCTTTCATATGCATGAATTCTTTAGTCCCACATCGCCTATGTACAAGCAGTTTTCTCCACCCTTCTCCTATAAATAGTCCCTTAGCCTTATTCTTTGACCACACAATACCAGTGCACTATTTTCTGGGG
>LFJI01000525.1 GCA_001235855.1 Candidatus Burkholderia brachyanthoides | reverse complement strand
TGACCTGCATCTGAACACAGATGGAGTGCTAATTCAATGACGCAATCGACTAGGAGGTAACAATGAAGAAAGTGTCCCTGGCTATTCTGTTGTCCCTTGGCACGATCGCGGGCTCTTACGCTCTTACGCGCAGAGCGATCAAGACGTGACCATGAGCACCGACCCCAGCAAGATCGCTGACGTCGAACAGCACGCGCAAGCTCTGCAGTCGCAGCAGGACAGCATGCGGAACATGCATTCGCAGATGCCGTTGCACACAAGTCGATGCATCACAAGAAGTCGCACAGCAAGCCGATAAGCAGCGGCGCCAGCCAATAAGCGTTTCTCTACAGCATCCGCATCCTCGCGCCGCCGTTCGGTCAGCCGGACGGCGGCGTTGCTCATCCTCCGCTTCCCGCCATTCACGCGCGCGACGCGCGACGCTCCACCCAGTCGCCGCCATCGATGCGCGGCAAACCCTGCGCAGCGGCAGCCGACACCGGATAGATCAGACAATCGATCTCGGTTGCGCATCCTCCAGTGCCACGTGCACATGCAGCCGATACGATACGCGCGGAAACAAGCCTTCAACACCTGGATACACCTCCTCGATTTCATCGAGCACCGGCACCAGCGCGTCCTCGATCTGGTAGACGTCACCGCGCACGGGTGCACCGTGTTCATCGAGCACCAGGCCGGGATAGCTGCCGAAATCGAATAGCCGCCCTGTACGTAAGCCGTGCCGATCCGCTCCGGCCGCGCGATTGATATCGTTGATTTCGCCCGCGCGCAGCGTGCCGTATACAATACGTGTTGCATCGAAACCGGCGCTCCTTTCTTTCTGGTTGATTCGCTCGAACGGCGCATTATGCATCGCCGAAAAGCCCATGAGGTTTCGCGTACCATCTTTGGGTTAACAGCTTCGCCGAGGAGTGGCATGACAACGCTGGCCGAAACGCGACCGTCGATCGACAAAGTCGAGCATCTCGACATTCCCGTCGAGCACTCGCCTACGCTCGAGCATCCGATCCGCGTGCGCTCGCGGCCGATGCCCTTCGGCGTGCGCATCGCCTTGCATACGCATCCGTGGGCGCAGGTGGCTTATACGTCACGCGGCGTGCTGCGCGTCGCCACCGCCCGCCGACTCCACCTGGATGGTGCCGCCCTCCCGCGCGATCTGGGTGCCGCCGAACGTGACGCACGAGGTCGTGATCGTCGAAGACGCGTTCATGCGCACGCTCTACGTCGATGCGAGCGTGATCCGGCCGGGCTCGGCGCCTGTCGCGTAGTCGAGGTCGCCGCTGCTGCGCGAGGTCATCGCCGCGTTGGACGACGTCACGATCACGCGGTAGCGGGAGCAGATGCTCGGCACGCTCGCGCTCGACGAAATCATCAGATCGCAACCCTTGCCCTGTCCGTGCCAATGCCCACCGAAAAGCGTCTGCGCGCCCTGTGCGACGCGGTGCTCGCCGATCTGTCGAATTCTGACCTCGAACGATGGTCATCGGAAGCGGGTGCGAGCACACGCATCATCTCGCGGCTGTTTCAGCGAACTGGGCGTGAGTTTTTCGCAATGGCGTCAGCAGGCCATGCTCGCGCGCGATCCCTCTGCTCAGTCAGGGCCAGCCGCTCGCGCAGGTGGCGCAAGAATTAGGATATTATACAGACTGGAGACATGAGTAAGGTATGTCAAAACAAGAGTAACACATTTAGCTCCTTTTGCCGCGCCCCTTCAAGCTGATCGTATCGATCC
>LFJI01000053.1 GCA_001235855.1 Candidatus Burkholderia brachyanthoides | reverse complement strand
TGACCTGCATCTGAACACAGATGGAGTGCTAATTCAATGACGCAATCGACTAGCAACCCGCGCAGACTGGCTGTACTACGTCGCCGGCGACACCCAAAACTAGATCGTCGAAAAGCTCCAGATTTCGCGCCCGGTCGCGCAACGCCTGGTCGGGTTCGCGTTAGAAAAAAACCTCATCCGCGTGCGCGTGGATCATCGCATCGCCGATTGTCTGTCGCTCGCCAAGCAACTGAGCGACCGCTACGACTTCACGATGTGCGAAGTCGTCCCCATCGACGGCGACGCGGCCGAACAGGTCGACCGCAAACTGGCCGTCGCGGGCGCGCAAGTCATGGAGTGCTATCTGCTCGACGAAAAGCCGCTCATCGTCTCCATCGGCAGCGGCCGCACGCTCAAGGCCTGCGTCGCGCAGGTCGGCTAGCTCGACCGTTCGCAGCATCGCTTCGTCTCGCTGGTCGGCGCCATCGCGCAGGACGGCTCGTCGAATCGCTACGACGTCGCGCAACCGCTTTCCGAGAAAACCGGCGGCAAACATTTCATGCTGCCCGCACCGCTCATGGCCGATAGCGAAGCCGAACGCGCGCAGTGGACCACGCAGTGGAGCAATTACCGCCTGTACCGAATCGTCGATGAACTCGCGCATCGCGCGGACGTAGCCTTCGTCGGCATCGGCAATATCGGTGTGAGCTAGCTGCCCGCTGCACGAAGACGGCTTCATCACGCGCGGCGAAGTCGACGAGATGATGCAGTCCGGCGCCGTCGCCGAGTAGCTCGGCCTGCCGATCGACGCCAAAGGCGAACGCGTTCACTCGAAGACCGGTACGCGCGTCACGAGCCTCAAACTCGATACGCCGCCGAAACGCCCGACCATCGGCTTCACAGGCGGTCAGCGCAAACGCGAAGCCGTGATCGCGGCGCTCACAAGGGGCAATGGCTCTCGGGCCTCGTCACCGACGAGTTGTGCGCGAAGGCGACGCTCGAAGCGTAAGCGTCGAACGCGCGCCTGAAGTCGTATATCAGAACGCGATTTCCGCCACCACTTCCTAACCAATCTTCAGCACGACGCCCTCGCCGCCCACCACCACCGCATTCTTGCCGAACGTCAGCTTGCCGCCCATCTGCTCGCTCGCGCGATAGACGCCCATCGTGTCGGTTGGCTCGTGCGGCCAGTCGGGATGCGGCGCGCCCGTCGCCTGATCGATGGTCGGCACCGAGCACCGGGCAGCGCGAACACAGATTGACCAGCCGCAACTGCACATCGCCGATCAGCATGTCGCCGACGAAATCCTCCTCGTAGGCGTCGAGGCCGCCGATCACGAGATTCGGACGGAAACGGTTCGCCGGAATGCCCGGCGCGCCCTTGATCGTGAGCCGCGCATTCAGATCGTCGAGCGACGGCTGACCCAGCACCAGCAGCGGGAAACTATCGGCAAAGCGCGTGTAGGTGGTCTGCGGCGCGGTCCATGTCTCATCGACCACGCGCTTATAATGAAGGGAGAAACCGCGCGAGGCGCGCGGGCGTGCCGAGAAACTCGCTGAACCACCGCGCCGGGCCGTCGAAAGCGGTCGTGATCAGCGCCATGCGCGGCAGCGTGCGCTGCGTCAGCATGCTGCCCGACGCATCCGTCACCATCCAGTTTCGATCGAATTCGAGGCCGGTTTCGCGCAACACCGTGCCCGAGAGCGCGATACCTGCGCAGAACTTGATCGGATAGACAAAGATTTCTCTGAGGATGGGCATGGCGGTGGCGCGTTCGGTCGAACTTGTAATTATCGCCCGAGGCGTGGCCTTTCATAAACGACAAAGACGCCGCCCTTTCGGATCGGCGCCTTCGCACGTCTCACCGCGCGTCACAGTGCAAGCAGCCGGCTTAGGCTCCCGCCACGCTCGCCGCCTGCCGCTGCTGGACCACACCGGATTGTCGGGATTGTCGCGCGCCCACTGCTCGACCACGTTTGCGGCGGAACGCCTGTCCTTCCGCGTTGAACAGATGGCAATGATCCGGCTGCGTGCCGAGCTTGATCTTCGTGCCGCGCGCGTGCTTCTCCAGCGGCGGAATACGCGAGATCAGGCCATCCGGCGCGACGTCCGATTCCGCGTAGAGATACGCCGCGTCGCCGAGCGTCTCGACGGTGGTCGTCAAGACCGTCACGCCATACTCGCCCGCATCCGGCTGCAAATGCTCCGGACGGATGCCGACCGTCACCGCGTCGCCCACCTTCGCGTTCGCCGGCAGCACGCCGTCGTTCTGCACGCTCGCGACCGTGCCCGACAGAAAGTTCATCCTGGGCCAGCCGATGAAACCGCCCACGAACTTGTTCGCCGGCGCGTGATACAGTTCGTTCGGCGTGCCCACGTGTTCGATGTTCCCTGCCGACAGCACGACGATCTTGTCCGCGAGCGTCATCGCCTCGACCTGATCGTGGGTCACGTAGATCATCGTCGTCTTGAGGTCGTCGTGCAGCCGCGCGAATTCGAGGCGCATCTTCACGTGCAACGCGGCGTCGAGGTTCGACAGCGGTTCGTCGAACAGGAAGACTTTCGACTTGCGCGTGATCGCGCGTCCGATGGCCACGCGCTAACGCTGCCCGCCCGACAACTGCTTCGGCTTGCGGTCCCAGCAGATGGTCGATGTGCAGGATCTTCGCAGTGCTCTTCACGGCCGCGTCGATCGCGGGCTTCTTCTCGCCCGCGAGCTTGAGGCCGAAGGCCATGTTGTCGTACAGCGTCATGTGCGGATACAGGATACAGCGCGTACGACTGAAACACCATCGCGATGCCGCGCTTCCTCGGTTTCTTCGTAACGCTTGCTGATGTTGCGCAGTGTCAGGCTAGCCATGATTGTCTCCCTATGATTTGCGACGTCGATGCCGCCGCTATCTGATTTCGAACGCCGCGTTCGCGAGCCATTGCTCGACGAGCGTGGGCAGGCGCGACATGTCGTCGAACACCACTTCCGCGCCCGCGCGCTTGAGCGTATGAATCTGTCCTTCCGTCGCGTGTCCGCCGCCGATGAAACCGAGCACCTGCATGCCCGCCGCGCGCGCCGCCGTCGCGCCGGTCACGCTGTCCTCGACCACCAGACAGCGCGGATCGACCGACAGCGCGCGCCGCCGCCGCGAGATACACGTCCGGCGCGGGCTTCGGATTCTCGATCATGTCCGCGCAGAAACGGCGCTCGCCGAAGAAGCGCACGAGGCCGCTGCGATTCAGTACGCTCTCTACGTACGACGAGAAGCTGTTGCTCGCGCAGGCCTTGGTGAACGACACGGGCTCCAGCGCCTCGGCGATGCCCGGCACCGTTGGCGCCTGCATCGCCGCGACTTCGACCGCGCGGCGGATCGAGATGACCTGCTCGTGCGTCAGCGTGCGGCCCACGGTGTCGGCGGCGCTCGCGAGCACCGCTTTCGATACGCAAGCCCAGGAGCGGCAGCAGCATCGGCTCGACATCGACGCCGGGCCACAGCGCTTCCAGCTCGGTGACGAGCATATGCGCCGCCACCGCCTCGCTGTCGATCAGCACGCCGTCGCAATCGCAGATCAGCAGACGATCTTCGAAGGCTGGCGTCTCTGGATGAAGTAAGCGTCACGTCCCGGTCCTCACTTCACCTCGCCGAAGGTCAGGCCGCTCACCAGTTGTACCAGTTGTTTCTGTGAGACCTAGCCGACGATCAGAATCGGCGCGACCGCCAGCAGCGACGCCGCCGACAGCTTGGCCCAGAACAAGCCCTCCGGACTGGACTCGAATACGACGCGATGAACACGGTGAGCGGCGCGGCGTTCGAACTCGACAGGTTGATGGACCAGAACGCCTCGTTCCACGACAGAATGATGAGCAGCAGCCCGGTCGAGGCGAGGCCCGGCAGTGACATCGGCATGAGCAGATATACGATCTCCTGCCACGTCGTCGCGCCGTCGATGCGCCCGGCTTCGAGAATGTCCTTCGGCACCTCATTGAAGTAGGTGAAGGCTATCCACACCGCAATCGGCAGGTTGATCAGCGTATAGACGATGACGAGGCCCGATACCGTATCCAAGAGGCCGGTGTTCTTCCACAGCAGATAGATCGGCACCAGCACGCCGACCGACGGCATCATTTTCGTGGAAAGCATCCACAGCAGCATGGACTGCGTCTTCTTGGTCGAGAAGAAGGCCATCGCGTAGGCGCAGGGCACGGCGAGCAGCAGGCAGATCACCGTGACGCCGACGAGGCGCTTCTTCTCGCCGAGCGGCCAGTTCTCGTAGCGCGCGAACAAAGCATCGACCTGTTCTCACATCGGAGTATCGACGACGCCCGGCGCGCGATGCCGTTCACGTTGATGCGCTCTTTCGCGAGCGCGAGCGCCGCCGACTGCGTATAGTTGATGACCGCCGCCTTGGTGGCGCAGTAATGCGAGACGAGCGCCTCGCCGTGCCGTCCCGCCTGCGATGACATATTGATGATCTTGCCGCCGCGGCCCTGCTCCACCATGCGTTGGGCGACGGCCTGCATGAGGAAGAACATGCCTTTGACGTTGACCGCGAACAGGCGGTCGTAGATGTCCCAGGACTCGTCGAGAATCGGGCGCATGTCGAACAGCGCCGCGTTGTTGAACAGAATGTCGATGCCGCCGAAACGCTCGACGGTGAGGGCGACGATTGCCGCGATGTCGTCGCGCCAGGTGACGTCGGCGCGCAGCGCCAGCACGCGATCCGCGACGTCCGCGAAGCGTTTGGCGATCTCGGCTTCGTCCTTCACATCGACGACGAGCTTCGCGCCCTCGTCCAGATAACGCCGCGCGACCGCTTCGCCGATTCCGCTCGCGGCGCCCGTGATGATGGCCACCTTGTCTATCAGTCTCACACCGATGTCTCCGATTTATGGGCATGGTCCGGCGGCGTGATGCATCGACCGTTTCGTTCACAGTGTGAGCGAACGCTCTGCGCCTGAACAATTGCTCTCCAGTTGATCGAATGATCGACGTTGCGCGCTAATGTCAAGGCGTGGAAACGCGGTTTCGATGCTGCGACGCGCAAACGTCGGAAACGGCAGAACTTCATAGGGCTGCGTGGGCCAGTGCAACTGGCATGCCGCGCAGCGCGGTAATCAGATGATCGGGATCGTCGCGATCGGTCGGGCGCGTCAAATCGCCATGATCGATGACGACAAGAGGATCCATCGTGCAGGGAAACAGGAAGGAACTTGTCGCCTTGGCCCTCGATGCCAGCAGCCTCAGAGGTGTGGCTGCACGTGCGGCCCTCGCGGATGTGATCCGCCGAGACAGAGGCTGGTTCGGATTCTCGCGCAGGGCTATTACTTCGGCTTCGTAGCGCAGGGATTTCTCTGTCCGTTGCCAACAAGCGCGTGTCGCTGAAGACCGCTAGAATGTTCCTGAGCGGCATCACCTGGCCCAACTGAATGTCTTACCCCACGATGTGATATATTATATCATTCAGACTTCTCCTGGCTTCGCCCTGGCGCGCGACGGGAGCGTGCAATTTTCAGACGCACCAGCCCGCCTGGTCCAACCCACATGACCGCAGTCGAAACCCTGCTCGCCCGCGCCGAGGCGCTCGCCGACAAGCGCGGCATCGCGCTGACGCCGTTGCGCCGTCAGGTCTACGAACTCGTGCTCAAGGCGCACAAGCCGATCGGCGCCTACGAGCTCATCGATGCGATGGAGCCTCAGCGCGGCACGCGCGTCCCGCCGACCACGGTCTATCGCGCGCTCGATTTCCTGGTGGAAAACGGCTTCGTGCATCGGATCGAATCGAAGAACGCCTTCGTCGCGTGCTGCGACGCCGGCAAGCCCCACGAGAGTCAGTTCCTCATTTGCGACGAATGCGGCGCCACGCTCGAAATACAGGGCCGCGATCTCGCCTCCTCGCTGTCGGCGAGCCCGCCCGCGCACGGCTTCCAGGTGTGGCATCAGGTCGTCGAACTGAGCGGCCTGTGCAGCGATTGCCAGAAAAAACATCGCGCGCAGCATCGCGGCGCCTGAAGCGCGGCCGCCAGATAAAAAACGGCACACCGTGCCATCACCCGAGGAAATTGATGAAACTCGCGCATATCCTGACCTGCTTCGCCCTGGCGCTCGGACTCTGCCAGGCCGCGCCGGCACAGAACGCACCCGTGCCGGCCGTCGTGGCGGAGAACTTCTACGGCGACGTGATCCGCCAGATCGGCGGCAATCGTGTGCAGGTGACGAGCATCCTCAGCAACCCGGATTAGGACCTGCATCTGTTCGAAGCCAGCCCGAAGACGGCGCGGACTACGACCCTTGGATGGACAAGCTGCTCGGCGCATCGAAGAGCAACGGCAAGCGCACGGTGATCGTCGCGGCGCAACTGGTCGGCAACAATCCGCATCTCTGGTATGACCCGGCGACCATGCCCGCGGTCGCCAAAGCCACCGGTGCTTATCTCGCCGGCGCGGACCCGTCGCACAAAAGCGATTACGACACGCGCCTCGCGAGTTTTCTCGCCTCGCTCAAACCCATCGACAACGCGGTCGTGCAACTGAAAGCTCGCTATCACGGTGTGCCCGTCACCGCGACGGAATCGGTCTTCGGCTATATGGCGGACGCGATCGGCTTCGAAATGCGCAATCAGCGCTTCCAACCCGCCGCGATGAACGAAACCGAGCCGAACGCGAGCGATATCGCCGCTTTCGAAAAAGACTTGCGCGAACGCCGCGTGCACGTGCTCATCTACAACAGCCAGGCGACGGAAGCGCTCACCAAGTGCATGCGCGGGATCGCGCAGGACGCGCATGTGCCGAGCATCAGCGTGACGGAGACTCTGCCCGCCGGGAAGACCTATCAACAATGGATGACCTCGCAACTCGACACGCTGTCCGGCGCGCTGCAGGGATGGCAGTGATGAACGGCCACGCGCCCGCCGCACTCGAAGTCGACCGCGTAACGCTGGAACTCGGCGGCCGCACAATTCTCAACGACGCCAGCTTCACCGTGCACAACGGCGAATTCATCGGCGTGCTCGGGCCGAACGGCGCGGGCAAGACCACGCTGATGCGCGCGCTACTCGGGCTCGTGCCGATCGCATCGGGCGCGATCCGCGTGCACGGCGAAGCGGTAATGCGCGGCAATCCGTCGATCGGCTATATGCCGCAAATCCGCAGCGGCCTGGCGAATCGCCGCGTGCTCGGCCGCGATTTCGTCGCGATGGCCGCCGACGGGCATCGCTGGGGCGTGCCGACACACAACGCGCGGATTCGTGCCGACGTCGATCGCGTGCTGGAACTCGTGGGTGCCACACAACTATCCACGCGACCGCTGTCGGAACTGTCGGGCGGCGAGCGTCAGCGTCTTCTGCTCGCGCAATGCCTGCTCGGCGAGCCGCATCTGCTGTTGCTCGACGAACCGCTGATCAGTCTCGATCCGCGTCATCAGACCGGCGTCGTCGAACTGGTGCGGCGGGTGCAGCGCGAACTGAACATCACCGTGCTGTTCTCGGCGCACGAACTCAATCCGCTATTGAACTCGCTGGATCGCGTGCTCTATCTAGGCAACGGGCGCGCGGCGCTCGGCACGGTCGACGAAGTCATCTCGAAGCCGGTGCTCTCGAAGCTGTACGGCTCACCCATCGACGTGATGCGCGTGAACGGCCGCATTTTCGTGATGTCGGGCGATGTCGAAATCGACAAGCTCGACCACGCGCACGAGGAAGGCTCGGAGCACGAACACGCGCACGATCATGGTCACGATCACAGCAACGGCCATCGTCACGGCCACAGTCACGCCAAGTAGGAAAACAGGCACACAATGTTCGAATACGACTTCATGGTCAACGCATTCGCGGCGTCGGGGATCGTCGCGGTGCTGTCGGCAATCGTCGGCTATTTTCTGGTGATGCGCGGACAGACCTTCGCCGGTCACGCACTCTCGCACGTCGGCTTCACCGGCGCGACCGGCGCGGTGCTGCTCGGCCTGCCGCCGCTCTGGGGCATGGTCGGATTCACGCTCGCGGCGGGCATCGGCATGGGCGCGCTCGGCGAAAAACTGTCCGGGCGCGATGTCGCCATCGGCGTGATTCTGTCGCTGTCGCTCGGCTTCGGTTTGCTGTTTCTGCATTTCTTCACCGCCTACGCGACGCAGGCCACCGCGCTGCTGTTCGGCAACGTGCTCGGCGTCAATCACGACACGCTGGTCGTGCTGCTGGGCCTCGCGGTCGTAAGTCTCGGCGCGCTCGCGTTCATCATGCGGTCGTTGATGTTCGCATCGCTTCAGCCGGAACTTGCCGAAGCCAAAGGCGTGTCGCTACGGCTCATGTCCGTGCTCTTTCTCGCGATCACCGCGCTCGCGGTGGCGGCGTGCACGCAGATCGTCGGCGTGCTGCTGGTGTTCGCGCTGATGGTCGGCCCCGCCGCCGCCGCGCAGAACGTGACGACGCGGCTGTCCTCCGGCCTGATCCTCGCGGCCCTGTTCGCGCTCGGACAGGCGTGGCTCGGCCTGACGCTCGCCTACTACACCGACTGGCCGACCAGCTTCTGGATCACAACGCTCGCCGCGCTGGTTTATGGCGCGAGTCTGCTCGGGCGGCGCGCTTGAGGCGATGCCGCTGGCGTCACTCGTCACCATGGCGACGTTGTCGGTGAAATCGAACTCCTTCTAGACCCGCGCTCTTGGAAGAGGACGGCATGATAGTCGCGGGTTGCGAGCTGATTCGACGCGCTGGGGAATGTGGGTCAATGTATCGATTGTCATACGCTCGTACGGCGTTTGCCTGAGCCGCGACAGTAGGTATCGGCGTCGAATGCGACTCCCGGTCGCCGCTTTGCTCAGGAAAAAGAAAACTACGTGAGACCACTGCAGGCCCGCATTCAGCATCGCCATTACGGGCCTCTGAACTCCGAAACGAAGGCTGCGGTCATCGAAATCGACTACGAATCTGATGGCACGATCGCTTCAGCGTCCATTGCATTTGAGCGGTGGCGCAAAGCTCGATGCCGTTGCCCTGAGCACCGTGCAGCGTGTCGCCCAATGCCTGTTTATTGAACGACGAGAAAGGCGGCTCCACGATTCACGGTCAGAATCGGTATGTAGATCAGGAAAGGAAAAGCGCTCCGCCAACGAGCAGCGGAGCGCCAAAGTACAGTGGAACCCTACCTGCACAACACCCGCGCATGATGCGCAACATGCTCGCCGACGAACGTCGAGATAAAGAAGTACCCGTGATCGTACCCATCATGCCGGCGCACGGTCACCTTATGCCCCGCCTCTTGCGCGTTGCGCTCGAACACGTCCGGATGAAGCTGCTCGGCCAGAAACTGATCTCCTAGTCCCTGATCGATCAGAATGCCGTTCTCGAAGCGCGACGCATTCGCTTCACGCACGAGCTCGCTCGCGTCATACTGTTTCCACACTTCCCGATCGTCGCCGAGATAGCCGGAAAACGCCTTCTCGCCCCACGGACAGTGCGGCGGCGCGGCGATCGGCGCGAACGCCGACACGCTGCGATAAATATCCGGATTACGCAGCGCCAGAACCAGCGCCCCGTGCCCGCCCATCGAATGCCCGAAGATGCCGAGACGGTCCTCGCGAATGGGCAACTCGGCCAGCACCGCGCGACGCAAGTCCTGCGTCACATACGAATACATGCGGTAGTACTTCGACCACGGCTCGCGCGTCGCATCGACGTAAAACCCCGCGCCCACGCCGAAATCCCACGCATCTTTTTCACCTGGAACATCGGTGCCGCGCGGTGAGGTATCCGGTGCGATCAGCGCGATGCCGTGCTCCGCCGCATAACGCTGCGCGCCCGCCTTGATCGGAAACGTCTCTTCAGTGCACGTCAACCCGGCGAGATAGAACAGCGCCGGCACTTTCGAAGAAGACGCTTCCTTCGGCAAAAAGACAGAGAACCGCATCGGCAGACCGATGGATTCCGACTCGTGCTCATAAATGCACTGCACGCCGCCGAAACAACGATGTTCTTCCACGAATTCGAGCATCGCTGTCTCCTTGCTTAGTAGATGACGACAGAACGAATCGACTCACCCTTCTTCATCAGGTCGAAGCCGTCGTTGATCTGATCGAGCTTGAGATGATGCGTGATCAGATCGTCGATATTGATCCTGCCTTCCATGTACCAGTCGACGATCTTCGGCACGTCGGTGCGGCCGCGCGCGCCGCCGAACGCCGAGCCTTTCCATTCGCGGCCGGTCACGAGCTGGAACGGACGTGTGCTGATCTCCTGCCCCGCCGCCGCCACGCCGATGATGAACGACTGGCCCCAGCCCTTGTGGGTGCATTCCAGCGCCTGCCGCATGAGCGTGGTGTTGCCGACGCATTCGAAGGAATAATCCGCGCCGCCATCAGTCAACTGCACGATGTGATCGACGACGTTCTCGACCTCCTTCGGGTTGATGAAATGCGTCATGCCGAACTTCTTCGCCAGTTCCACGTGGCCCGGATTGATATCGACGCCGATGATCTTGTCCGTGCCGACCATCTTCGCGCCCTGAATCACGTTCAGCCCGATGCCGCCCAGACCGAACACGACCACATTCGCGCCCACCTCGACCTTCGCCGAATACACCACCGCGCCGACACCGGTCGTCACGCCGCAGCCGATGTAGCAGATCTTGTCGAACGGGGCGTCCTCACGCACCTTTGCGGCCGCGATTTCCGGCACCACGATGTAATTGGAGAACGTCGATGTACCCATGTAGTGGAACAGCGGCTTGCCGCCCAGCGAGAAACGCGAGGTGGCGTCGGGCATCAGGCCCTTGCCCTGCGTCGCGCGAATCTTCTGGCAGAGATTGGTCTTGCGCGACAGGCAGAACTTGCACTCGCGGCATTCGGGCGTATAGAGCGGAATGACGTGATCGCCATTCTTCAGCGTGCCGCCGCCGGGGCCGACATCGACCACCACGCCCGCGCCTTCGTGGCCGAGAATCGCAGGGAAAATGCCTTCGGGGTCCGCGCCCGATAGCGTGTAGTAATCGGTGTGGCAGATGCCCGTCGCCTTCACTTCGATCAGCACTTCACCGGTGCGCGGGCCTTCGAGATCGACTTCCTCGATGGTCAACGGCTTGCCTGCTTCCCATGCGATTGCTGCCTTCGTCTTCATCTATCGGCTCCTTGGTTTAGAAGAAACAAATACTTGAATCAGCGCACGACGTTCAGGCCTTCGTAGTATGCGCCCATCGTGTGATAGCCGGTCTTGCCGGCGGGGCTTTTTTCGTCGCTGTACTGGCGATTGTCGCGCGTGAGGATGCGATACCACGCGCCCCACTTATGATCGACGAAATGCTTCCAGCTATAGGCCCACAAACGGTCGTAATCGTTCCAGTAACGCGCGGCGGATGGCGTATCGCCCGCGCGCTCCATGCGATCCGCAAGCAAGGCCGTCGCCGCGGGCGATTCGGCCTGCACCCAGAAATACTTGTCCTCGTCGTAGAACTTGCCGTCGGGATCGAAGCCGTAGACCATGCCGCCGTGCTTGTCGTCCCATGACAATTCGATCGCGCGGTCGAACAACTAACTCGCGCGCACGCGTCAGATGCCACGCCTCCGGACGATGCCGGTCGAGAATCAGCAGCAGCTTCGCCCATTCCGTCTGATGCCCCGGCTGAAAGCCCCACGGCCTGAAAATATTGCTGCGATCGCCCTTGTTGTATTCCCAGTCGATCGACCAGTCCGGCTTGTAGTGTTCCCAGATCAGGCCGCCCGCGAGCGACGCCTGACGGTTCACCATGTTGTCCGCGAGCAGCGCCACGCGATCGAGATAACGCGTTTCGCCGGTCGCCTCGTCTTTATAGAGGCCGTGTCGAGCGGCCCAGAAGTGCTGTTCCATCACGTTCCAGGTTTCGTCGAGATAGCCGCGCGCTTCGTCGATGCCCGCCTCCACCGCCTTCGCATACGCGAGCACGACGAATGCGAGGCCGTAGCAATGATTGGTCGCATCGGTGACGTCGCGGCCGTTCTAGCGTCCACGCATATCCGCCCGTCTGCAGATTGCGATGAAACTCGCGCAGATAGTCGATGCCATGCACCACGCCGCCGCGATATTCATCGAGCTTGAAATGCTTGTAGGCCATCGCATAGTTGAAGACGAAGCGCGTGCTCGACACGAGATGCCGCGACTTGCGGTCGTAGATCGTGCCGTCATTCTAGTGGGTAGCCCCACTGCCTTACAGCAGCGGGGCCCCCGAAGAACGCAACATGCGACTTTCACCGCATTGCGCTCGAGC
>LFJI01000524.1 GCA_001235855.1 Candidatus Burkholderia brachyanthoides | reverse complement strand
CTCGTTACGACAAGCTCGCCGGCAACTATCTGGCCTTCGCTGTGCTCGCCTGCGCTTTTGGAGCGCTGCTGAGAATGTGAACAGAACCTAGCCTAGCCTCCTGCAATTGCTGGATGTGTCGAGTCACGCGCAAGGCGTGCAGATTTTCATTGGCGGCGAGTCGAATCTTGTGCCGATCGAAGAGATGAGCGTCGTCACCGCGCCGTATGAAGTGAACGGCAAGATCGTCGGCACGCTCGGCGTGATCGGTCCAACGCGCATGGCCTATAACCGCGTGATTCCCATCGTCGATATAATCGAGCGTCTGCTTTCGATGTCGATCAGTCAACAGTGACATCTTGCCGGTGGCCAGCGCGCCGCTATAATGGGTTACACTTTTTTCACGACCCTCATCGCGGCCATCCTCTATGCGTTTCGACCTCGAGTTGCCCTCGCAGCCTAGCGCTTCGCATAGTGTCGCGGTACTGCTGATCAATCTCGGTACGCCGGACGCGCCCACGCCGCGCGCGGTACGTAAATATCTCGCGCAATTCCTGTCCGACCCGCGCGTGGTCGAAATTCCGTCGCTGGTCTGGCAGATCATCTTGCGCGGCACGATCCTGCCGTTTTGCAGCCGCGCATCGGCCAAGAAATACGCGCAGGTGTGGATGCCGGAAGGCTCGCCATTGCGTGTGTACACAGAGCGGCAGGTCGATGGCTTGCGGCGGTTGTTCGCGGCCAACGACTATCATGTGATCGTCGAATACGCGATGCGCTACGGCACGCCCGGCATCGGCACCATGCTGAATCAGCTGAAGCTCGAAGGCGCGGACCGCATTCTGATCGTGCCGATGTATCCGCAGTACTCGTCGTCCACGACCGCGACCGCGTTCGACGACGCTTTCGCCGCGTTGAAGCGCGTGCGTAATCAGCCCGAGATCCGCACCATTCGCCATTACGCCGATCACCCGGCGTACATTGGCGCGCTCGCGGAGCAGGTGCGTGAATACTGGCGGCATCACGGCGCGCTGGATTTCGCCGCCGGCGACAAACTTGTGCTGAGCTTCCACGGCGTGCCGAAACGCACGATGGACCTCGGCGACCCCTATCACGATCAATGTCAGCAGACCGGCGCGCTGCTCGCATCTGCGCTCGGGCTCACGCCGGTGGAATGCCGCGTGACGTTCCAGTCGCGTTTCGGACGCGCGGAGTGGCTTCAGCCGTACACCGCGCCCACGCTCACCGAGCTCGGCGCGGGCGGCGTGTCGCGCGTGGACGTGTTTTGCCCCGGCTTCACGGCGGACTGTCTGGAGACGATCGAGGAAATCGGCATCGAGGTGCGCGACGAATTTCTCAAGGCGGGCGGCAAGCATTTCCATCGCATTCCTTGCCTGAACGCATCGTCCGCGTGGATCAAGGCGCTCGGCGAAATCGCGGCGCAGCACTTGCAGGGCTGGCCGGTGCAGACGCCGCAGTCGCTGTCGGCAGTCGCCTGACGCACTCACAGAAGCTTTGACGCATGAACTACAAGATTTGATTTCGATGGAATCCGGCGCGCGTCTGCGCATCGATAAGTGGCTATGGGCGGCGCGATTCTTCAAAACGCGTTCGCTCGCGAGCGATGCAGTCGAAAAGGGCCGCGTGAGATCGGCGGCGGAACGTGAAGCCGTCGAAGGACGTGTGGGTCGGAGATATCGTCGAGATCGATATCGAGCGTCTGATTGGGTGCGACGGGAGACCGTCAAGAGATAGAAGGTGAAAGTCCTTTACGATG
>LFJI01000523.1 GCA_001235855.1 Candidatus Burkholderia brachyanthoides | reverse complement strand
TCCTCGTGGCGGCCAGCCTTGCCGAACCGGGAGTCATACTGACTTGCTGATGCCGCGGAGCGTAGTAGGAGCGTAGTATTTCCTCCGCTTGACGATTGAGCCGGTACTAATCCTATCCAGGCGGCAAGTTGCCGCCCGTTGGCGAAGTCACGGGCATCGCCGACGGTTACCATAAGCGCACTCGCAGTAATTGGGCCAATGCCGGGTATCTTCTCGAGCTTTCGGCCCATCTCATTCGTGCGGTGGAAGCTCCTGATCTGAGCCTCGATCTCTTCGACCTGTTTATTGAGCTGAACGAGATGATCGAGCAGTCGTTCGATGAAAAGCCGGAAATTGCTGGGCAGTTCGTTGCTCCCGTCTTCGATCAACTCACGTGCGCAACTGCGGACATTCGCCAATCCTTGCGAAAAGGCTATCCCGAATTCACCTAGCACGCATATAACAGATAGCGACGAAACGAAACAAGAATGCGGACCGATTGCTCTGTGCATCACTTGAGTAACGATTCCCATCGCGTCTTTGCCGCGTGGATCGCGTCGTCAAAGCGCGGTTCAATCGCGACATGGCGCCGATTTACTGTAACAAACCATCCCCTATCCGACTGGCACCAGCGAATTTTTCCTGCCTCAACGAGTGCCGAGAACCATCGCCATACTGTGGCATCCTCTTCGTTTGCATGTGTGGTAGCGAGGGAGCGAGCTTCTCGAAGCTTCTGGATATCGATCATGAGCGTTTTAAGCGTCATCACGTGACGTGCTAGCGCTGCATATCCGACAGAACTGGTCGATCACGAGCTGGTTGCCAAGGTAGCTCTCTAGCGGGAAAGCGAATTCGTGGTGCTTGCCATTCAGCACTGAGGAAAAATTTTCCACCATCAACTGATACTGATCGACATCTTCGAATTCAATAATCTCGATCTTTTCTGTTGCATCGGAGCGATGGGTGATTTGTGGCTTGCCGTATACGCCGGGATTGAACGGTGTGTCGACGCAAAGCCACCCTCTCGAACCGTGGAATATCATGTGCTGACGCCGTGCGAGCTGGGTGCCGCAGTAGAAGTGAAAACGAAAGCCGGGGACCCCAGATTGCAGAGCGCGAGCCTGTCGGTGCCGTAGCGCGGATCCACGGTAATGTCGGCTCTGACCGAAAGCGGTTCCAGACCGGTCGCAATGCGCGTTGTCACGACCGGGTAGACGCCGATGTCCGCACACCGCCGCCGCCAAGCGAGAGATTGTTCTTGAGCGCGGCGGGATCATCATTGAAGTAGTCGGCCCTGCAGAATTCAATTCGACCGGCGAAGGGGTATTTGACGCCAGTGCTGGGCCCATAGGGTAAAGCGGGTGCGAGGTGTGCATGTGATTGAGGGAGTTGTCGAGGACGAGCAAAGCGGCGAGCGCATGAAATACCTTCAGGCCCAGACGGGCAACGGCGCGCAGCAACCAACGCGGGTTGTAGCCGGCCGCGCACAGCACGGCATGCACGGTGTCTCCCGTTTGTCCCTTGAGCCAGCAGCAGCGCATGCCATGATCGTGCTTCACGTGCCCAATGATCGGCTCGATGGCCTGCCGGCGGTTGAGCCAGCGCTGCTGCCTGTTTGAAAGCATCCTGCTCTTGCCGCGATGAACGCGCGTTGCACCGGTGCGATATCGGCGTCGACGCCGCGATACCCGAGATCGCTCAGCACCGTCTTCACACTCGGGGCGCCTTGCGCCTCCTGCAATAGTGTATAGACCGGAGAGATGGGTAACACCTGTTCCAGGCCATGATCGACTCCGGAC
>LFJI01000522.1 GCA_001235855.1 Candidatus Burkholderia brachyanthoides | reverse complement strand
GTTAATAACAGCCCGGCGCCTCGTTTACAACCATTTCTCACTGCACAAACAAAAATGCCGTTCAGCGTTAACTGAACGGCATTAGCTCCGAAGAGCGGCTTTTTTTTTGACTGCGGTACAGCTTTGCGGTGAAGCGTGTGTCGCCCTTAGAAGCGGTGACGCACGCCAACCGTTGCCGAAACCTGGTTCGACGTCGACGACACACCCACGCCGTTGATCGTCGCACCGAGCGCCGTGCCGTCCGTACCCGTCACGTGCTGGTACTCGCCCTGCAGGTAGACGTCGGTACGCTTGGACAGCGCGTATGCCGTTTGCAGGTCGACCTGGTGGAACTTCGGCTTCACACCGTCGATACGGCTGTCGGTGTACGTGTAGTTCGCGGCGAGCGACAGAGCCGGCGTCAGGTTGTAACGGCCGTTGACTTCGTAGTTCGTGAAGCGCACGTGGCCGTCCGACAGCGCCAGCGCGCCGGCGCCTTGCGTGCCCGTGTTGGTGATCGCCGTGGCGTTGTCCAGCATCGTCTGCGTGAAGACGATGCCGACCGTCGCCGGGCCGAACGCGTAGCTGATGCCGCCGCCGAAGATACGCTGACGGCCTGTCAGGAACGGGTTGTCGCCGTTGATCGCACCAGCGGTGTTCAGCGAGCCGCCGTTGTTCAGTTGCAGGTAAGCGCCCGCGATGTTCAACGGACCGTAGTTGTATGATGCGCCGACGCTGTATTCGCGGTTATCCGAGAAGCCGCCCGCTTCGTTCGAGAAGCCGTACTGCGCGCCTACCTTGAAGCCGGCGTAGTTTGTGCTCATGTACTTCACCGAGTTGTTGACGCGGAAGGTGTTGTCGAGGTTGTCATTGTCGAACGGGTGGGCGAACTGCGTGCCGCCGTATTGCGTGCCCGTCAGAGCCAGAGGTCCGAGGAAGTCGACCACGGAGTCATATTGACGGCCGAGGGTGATCGAACCGAACTGGTCGCTCGACAGACCCACGAAAGCCTGACGGCCGAACTCACGGCCACCTTGACCCAACGTGCCGGTGTTGATGTTGAAGCCGTTCTCCAACGTGAAAATCGTCTTCAGGCCGCCGCCGAGGTCCTCAGCGCCACGCAAACCCCAACGGCTGCCGTTGACCGAACCGCTCGTCTCTTTCCAGTTGCTGTGGCCGCCTTGGTTGTTCGTGTAGGCGATGCTGGCGTCGATCAGGCCGTACAGCGTGACGCTGCTTTGCGCGTGAGCGGCGGTAGCAAAAACGCCCGTCAGGGCAGCGACCATGAGAGTCTTTTTCATCTTTGTAACTCCGAGAGCAGTATGGGGCATGGACCCAGGCTTTGAGGAAATCTCGCCGCGACGCGCTGCGAGAGGCGCTGACGCGAGAGCAATGTATCTAGGGGATGCGATACCGACACATCTGTTTCGACACATCTGTTTCCGGATCAGAAGAAGTGTAAAGACGGTGTTACAGACGCGATGTTCCGATTTCCGCAATAAATCATTCTTCAATCAGCAATGATCGCGAAAATGCGTATTCGCCTTTATATACAAAGGTTTAGGGGCGAATAAAATGGTAAGATGGGAAGTGTCAACCGATCGACGTTGCGCGAGCGCGACATAGACATGAAAAGTCACGTGAAAGCAACAAGCGCAGTCCGCAGTCTCCAGTCTCTTAAATCTCCTAAATTCGATTGTTGAGAATAAGGAAACAGACGATTGCTTTTATAAGCGTAATTGTGGCCAATGTTCGTCGTTATACTGGCTGCAAGTCCCGCCATGAGTTGATCACGGCAAATGAAGTGAAGCGCAACTGCATGA
>LFJI01000521.1 GCA_001235855.1 Candidatus Burkholderia brachyanthoides | reverse complement strand
TCCTCGAAAAGCTTCACCGACTTTGTTCGCGAATCAGTGGAACGGGACACTAGCATGTCGGTTTACGCAAGCCGATTTGGCTTGTTGCGCAAAGACTTGAATGATTGAGCGGTTGATTAACGTTCCATTCGGAATTTGACGAAGCGCTTTAAATTCGTAGCATTTGGCGCGTTTTAGAACTGAGCATTGAGTTATCTCGCCGGGAATTTTTTCCTCTTCTCGACGTTCTCGGCCAAAAGCATGGTTTTGACCGACACCCTCATCAGAACGAGTGCGATCCGACGTTACGCTATCCGAACCGTACAACCATAGCCGACAAAAAAGACAGACGAAAAAGGCTGACAACCAGAAGAGATCGGAGGGTTAAGGATGTCTCACGCGATTCCTATGTCTGAAGCACACACGGGTCGATACCTTCGCCGAACTGAAGAGCGCAAGGTTAAGCTCATAGAAATTATGTTATACGATGGATTTTCCTTGTTGGGCGCGGGGACGGTTGCCGAAGCGTTTCATATCGCCAATGAATTGCAGACCTCACGTCAGAGGAACGGTGTGACCTACAGCGTTCGTTTCGTCTCCGCACGTGGCCACGCAATCGCGTGTTCGTCGTCGGTCTGCGTGTGGACGGAGCGCTTGGGCGGCCAACGCTTTCAGGGCTTCGATGCGCTTTATATCGCGGGCGGAACGGGCGTCAAGCGTGCAGCAGCGGACGCGGGACTGATCGAGTTGTTGACGATCGCTTGCTCGCAAAGCAGCGTCGTCAATTCACTTGGTAACGGCGATGTGCTTCTGGCGGCCACGGGCATCTCGCGCCGCGACTGGGCATCGGTGGAGCGGGGTATCTGGAGTCGCGAGACATTGAAGGGCACGCCATCCAACGAACGCTACGACGCGCTGATCACTTCGGTCGCACTCGTCAAACGCGATCTCGGATACGACATCGCAACGGCCGTTGCCGATTGCCTCACGCTTGCCAACGATCAGCATCTGACCACTATACTGAGCACGATGGGCACGACGACGCTGGCCGAGAAGGCACAGGAGTCCGCGCGCTGGCTCGAGCGCAACTGCGGCCGTCCCATCTCGATCGGCGACGCGGCGCGCACCGTCGCCATGAGCGAGCGCAATTTCCTGCGTCTGTTCAAGCGAGAAATGGGCGTGACGCCTTCGCAATACCTACTGCAAGCGCGCCTCAATCTCAGCTGCGAGTTGCTTGCGCTGAGCGACCTGCCGATCGACAAGATCGCGCGTCGAACCGGTCTCACGAATGGCGAGCGCTTCTCCGAGTTCTTCAGGAAGCAGTTTTCCATGTCGCCGACGGAGTATCGGCTGAAGCGGAAAAGCGGCGTGGTGCTGGAGAGCGAAACGGACGTGATGGCGTATAGGCGCGCCGGTCTAGCGTTTCACCGCCTCTGCGCCGCATGCCGCAGACAATCGAGCATCAACGTCGCGGCAGGCGTAAGCGGACTATCGCGCCGCGTCACCACGCGCACCGACACCGCCGGCAGCGGATCGACCAGCGGAAGCACCGCCAGATCTTCGCCGACCCACGGATGCGCAAGCAGCGACTTGGGTATCGCCGCGAGCGCATCCGAGCCTCGCAAAAGGCCATGCGCGATCACGAAGCTCGGATATTCGATCACGCGCCCGCGGCACCGCAAAGCCGCGTTCAGTGTAATAGTCGAGCAGCGCCTGCGTCGAGTTTTCGGGTGAGGGATTGAGCAGCCATTCGGCATCGCTCAGTTCGGCCAGCCGCGTGCAATGCCTAGGTTCTGTTCACATTCTCAGCAGCGCTCCAAAGGCGCAGGCGAGCACGG
>LFJI01000520.1 GCA_001235855.1 Candidatus Burkholderia brachyanthoides | reverse complement strand
GTGTTACCCCTGTCCTGGAACAGGTGTTACCCATCTCTCCGGTCTATACACCCCTGCCACGACGGCTTCCGGCCGGTGTCCGCTCTGGGCTATCAGCGCAAGGGCGGCATGGCGCATCGCATCGATCACCTCGTCAAGCAGCACGGTTTGCCGTGTGCCACTACGTTGGTGTAATTCGGAGTGGAGCAGACCTGCCGGATCAATAATTGGCGTTCCCTAGTGCTGGGGGGGCCACACCGTAAGGACGTTCCTCCCAAATCGTAGGTCAGAAGGATGGTCACCCTAACGCTCCTTCGCCGAAGGGCCGCTGAAGATACTCGCAAGCTTCCATGACCTCTTGCAGGCTCACGTCATTCAGAAATGTCGTTTCTCCAATCGCGGTAGGAACCGGGATACGCTGCACTCCATCTCGGTGCTTGACCACATCATCAAGCGCGGTTTGCATGTTTGCGGCCGTGCAATCAGAGTTGATGACGGGTAAACCCATGCGATTGGTCAGTGCGATGCTGCGGTCAGCAGCAGCGATATCGATTAAATTTCGTCTGGCCGCAATCGCGGTCGAGATGCACATGTCAATAGCGACCGCTTCACCGTGAAGCAAGCAGTCCACTTTGAGCATTTCGATCACCGAGCTGAAAGTATGGCCGAAGTCCACCACGCGATAGAGGTTGGGCTCCAATTCTTTTAGCATGCGCTGAATGGAGAGGTTAGTAATCCTCAGCGATACCGGCGAGGACTCCGCGCATGCCTCGACCAAATCCGACGCATGAGACTCCAGAAGTTGAAATAGCGTCGCATCCGATACGATTGCCATTTTGAGCACTTCGACTTCGGCAAGGCCGTTGCGGATGTGCCGCTTGGGCAGTGTGGCCAGAAACGTGGTGTCGAGAACGGCAGCTATGGGCGCACAATAGCTACCGATGCGATTTTTGTGGAGGCCGAAGTTCACCCCGGTCTTGGTTCCTATAACCTGCATCCACGATCCCCAAGAGGGTGGTTAGCACATGCACGTAAGGGACATGCCGCCTATAAATGCTCGCGGCGAAGCCGACGGCATTCACAAGCAGCCACCGCCAATGGCGATTACCGGCTCACTTCGCCTGTTGATCCCGAATTGGGCCATCTGCTCGACTGTGCGTTCGACCAGACGCAGATTTTTGGTTTTTTTCGTAGCACTTAAGGACGCGAGCCTTCGCCGCAGAAAAAACGGTTAACATCTCCCGAATACAAACGAAAGACCTCGTTCTCGACAAAAACAAGACGACGGTCGCGATCTTCTCGGCAGTTTTTTCCGGAGATCCCAACTGCAATAGAAGGGGATTGCTCGGGAGCAAAACATCGTTGGCGCAAGTGACTTTGTATGTAACAGCAAAACTTGCAGAAACGTCCCAATACTGGCAGTCTTCGGCTCGCTAAGTACTGCGTTGAGCTCGTGACCGCACCATGTTCATGCCATCCTCTAGCAATGAAACTGCTGTTCAACAGCCATCCTACGGACTCCTGTATGTTGATCAACTGTCCATTTGGACAGGTGTGCGCGGTCGAGCACTTCCGGTCGAGCACTTCATTAGATTCTCACCACAGCCAGCGAAAGAGCGAATGGGGCTCGTACTCAAACTTGCTTAAAGAACGTCGCTCAACTCTAAAAAGACGATCGAGGTGCGGTAACCGTCTATACAGTTAAGGAACCTCTGCAGAACTCATGCTGGTCGACTCTATAGGGAGTACTATCATGGGTGAAACGACTGGAGGCATCACGATGACGCAACTTCATCTTGGCTTGAACCTGTCAACCAAGCGTACGCGCAAGCGGGAGTTCTT
>LFJI01000519.1 GCA_001235855.1 Candidatus Burkholderia brachyanthoides | reverse complement strand
CACAGTTCGTCATCGATGATAGGCACCGGCATTCCTTGATCCGTTGTTCAGGCATTCAAGGTTAACCGTTTCGCGGAAAAGTAAACGGTCCTTCCGGGCTCTTTTTGAACTGGCTTAAGAAAAAAATGAACTAAATTGGTATTGTACGACCAATCCTATTGATCTTATATGTATGCGTCAGCGAAAGTTTGTCCCACGTGATGCAGAAAACACACTAACGCATTCTATTGTAATCGTTTTCTCAAGTGGTTGCCTTAAGTTCTTATGGCTTGGGTCCAAGTCTAGTAAGAGCGTTAAGCAACAAGCGCTTTTTCTTTGGAAAGCCCGCGTACGCTTGCACAGCAAGGAGAGGTGGTCCATCGGAAGTAAGTCTCGAAAGAACGTCGAGCGAGAATGTTGAAAACGCTCTGTGATATGCAAGACGTAAAGCGAACGATTTTGTCTATTAGCGAATTCGTTTGTCACTTGACGAAAGCGATTTCGTAGATATGATTTGTAGACCTATTATAAAGTGGAGAAGTGGTAATGAAAAGAGCCATCAAGGCTTCGTGGTTCGTTATGGGGATAGGAGTCTTAAGCACAAATAGCACCGTCGCGCAAAGTAGTGCGACACTGTATGGTGCGATAGACGACGCTATCGTGTACGCGAATAATCAGAAAGGCCAATCCAACGTCTACTTGCGCCAGGGCAACCTTGCTGCCTCGAAGTGGGGCCTAAAGGGCGTTGCAGATCTCGGCAGCGGGCTTGCTGCAATCTTCGATATTCAAGCGGGCTTTGACCTCAACACTGGTGCCGCTTCGTCATCTGGCTTGCTCTTCAATAGACAGGCTTATGTTGGCTTGCGCAGCAACACCGGCGGTACAATCACGGCAGGACGGCAGTACACGCCGTACCTGCTGTTCGTTGGTCCGCTTGCCCCCAGCACGTGGCTCACAGGGGCCACCGGCGCTCATCCTGGAGATGTCGACGGACTGGACACCACAATCAGGGTAAATAACTCGCTGACCTACACGTCGCCCACGATCGCTGGATTACAAGGCAGTCTAATGTATGCGTTGGGTGGGATTGCAGGCAGTACAGGCAAGGGACAGACGCTAAGCGGTGCGTTGAGTTATTCGATCGGCCCCGTCAACCTTGCCGCCGGCTATTTGCAAATGGACAACGCTGGGGGCACCGCAACGCCGGGTTTTGGCACCGCGTCTACAGCCTCATTTGGTACGTCTTCTCTCAACCAAGGCTATCTGTCAGCCCGCAGTGTTCGCCACGTTGCTGCGGCAGGTAACTATGCTTTTGGCGATGCAACTTTTGGACTGAATTATTCAAATATTCGGTATTTGCCCGGTGGCGCGTCGCTTTACGCGAACACGGCAGTATTTAATACGTACGGCGCGCTTGTAGTCTATCGCTTCACTCCCGCATTCGACCTCGCTGGAGCGTTTAGCTATACGCTCGCATCCAAGGCCAATGGAATTAACGAAGCCGCCCGGTACCAGCAGTACTCCCTCAAAGAAAGCTATCACTTGTCCAAACGTACGACACTCTACGCGTTGCAAGCATGGCAGCATTCCGGCGGTGAGACACTAAATGCTACAGGCCGCATAACCGAGGCAAAGCCGTCTGTTGGCGACGCTGAGAATGCCACGCCATCTTCCGTCCGAGGGCAGTTTGTCGGAATGCTCGGACTCACCGTGCTTTTCTGACCGATGCAGTGACGCCATACGATTGGCGCGGGATCTGACCGACCCGTGCCAATTCATTGAGCTAACGTCAAGAGTGGTGTATGAGCCGCATCGTGACGGTTGGCCAGACCAAGGAAGGTAG
>LFJI01000518.1 GCA_001235855.1 Candidatus Burkholderia brachyanthoides | reverse complement strand
GATCGCCTGCCCGGTAGTACAGACTCGATTCGTGCCCATACGCTGTCGCTCAATAAAAAGACAAGATGTAAACACATTTCATCGAATGAAAACAGACCCTAGACCTTGAACTCAATCCTTCAGGCGCTCGAAGCGCAACTTCGCGAAACAAACATCAAACTCGCCGAGGCTAAAAACAAAGAGAAGCACGCTGCCCTCATCGCAATCAAGGAGTATGTCGACCTATACGGGATCTCCGAGAATCGGAGTTGCTGCGAGCATGTGGATTTTTGAAGGTAAAGCGGAAAAAGGCGACGGCGAAATACTACGATTCGTCGACCGGGAAGACTTGGTCGGGACATGGCTCCCGTCCGAAGTAGCTTTGAGGGCAAAACGCTCGACGACTACCTGGTCGATCACACGCCAAAGCCATGGTGGCCCGAGAAGGGAGCGTCGGGTTCGCCCTTGTGGTTACGGTTCTGGCAAGAATGCGGAATATCGGGCAGAGATCGGATTCATCGGCATGACGGGCCACTCAGCCACTCATTGATCTGCCTGCACACGAGGTTGTAGGCGGCCTCGAATCCCGCTCGCTTGGGCTGTCCGGGGGGCGGCGCGGCCAGTGGGAACCATGTCGAGCGTGCAGTAGCCATATTTTCCGAGCTCGGCATCCGCGACGAGCGCGTCGTAGCTGTCGACATCGTACGACACAAGGCTAATCGATATTGCGTCGACGATCTGAAACTTCGAATATGCGACGCACAAGTCGATGAAAGCTTGCTGTACCACTGTCATCGGTCGTGACACGGCTGATCTTCTGCGCGTTGGACTGTCAAAATAGCGTTCCGCTGCTGGGCGGACCACTCTCCTTTACCGCCTTCGCCCTTGGTGGTTTGGGCGCGGGCGCGACGGCGTAATCCTCCGGGGGAAGGAGCACAAGAAACGTACGCGCGACCTCGGGATTGCGGCAGTTCAGCCACTCGTCGTACTGGTGAGGCTGGAAGATCACGACACCACGCTTTTCCTTCGGTGTTCCGTCGTCGTTGAAGTGCCGATGGAACTGGTTCAGGACGGGATGCTCATCCGCGGACACGTGAACATCGTCACGCCAAAGGATTCCGCTCCATCCGGCTCCGGCCAGGGGCGCCATAATCCCGCGACTGCGAACGGTTCGCCCGAGCGGACGCGGATGCTCCATCTTTCAGACTTCTGCTTCAAGACGACTGCAATCACTTCTTTGCGGTTGGGGACGTCGAGGTCCGGCAGTGGGGGATATCTCGGCTCGAACAGCGCGTCGGCCGGCAGCAAAGCGAGGCGGCATCAGCGCCATGAGTCCTTGAAGTTCACCTTCTCGCCGACGGTCTCGCTGCGGGCGTTCATCATGTCGAAATCGGGGCCCTTGATCTTCGATCGCGGCCGAATCCCGAAAGTGCCCATCATTGATTCCCGGCCGCCGTCGGCCGACCGACGAATGAACGGCATCGGGTAGTCGCGGTAGATCTCGGGCGGCCAGTCCGCCGCCGGCGGATCGACGGCGAAATGTGCCGCATATCGGCTGCGATGCGTGGCGACGTAGTTGTTGGTACACCCGTGACGCCACTCCACTCGCGGGTCAATGCGCCGATCATACCGCGCGAGGCGTCCGTCGTTGGTGGTCCGACTGAGGATTGATATGGCACGTTTTTGTAAGCCGTTGATTTTCCTTGGCGACTCGCGGTCTGGGCAGTGCCGCTGCCGGCAGGCTACTCGCAATCTCCAAATCCTGCGCTAGTAATGCACTGTATATTTATACAGTGCAAAGGGTATTGACGAAGTCGACAGTCGCGAAGCAAAGAGCACACGATCGAGCCGCCCGATCAACGAGC
>LFJI01000517.1 GCA_001235855.1 Candidatus Burkholderia brachyanthoides | reverse complement strand
CCAGGCCATGATCGACTTCGGACGAACCATTCGTCCGAAGTGTTACCCCTGTCCTAGAACAGGTGTTAGCCATGTCTCCGGTCTGTACAGTACAGTAGCGTTTCATAGTCGACATTCGCGCGTTCGGCGAAGAAGTCGGCATAGTCGAACTTCGAGCGCACAGGGCCGATCTGCATCACCGGGCTCGGCACTTTCACGTTGAAGTCGAAGCTCGTGCCATGGGCGGGATCGATGCGGATCGTGAACACATTGGGCGTGAGGGCCTCGACCAACGTGTCGCGGAACAGCAGGAATGGCATCTTCTTCAGTTGAATGCTGATTTCCGTGCGCCGCTCGGTGAGCCGCTTGCCCGTGCGCATATAGAATGGCACGCCTGCCCAGCGCCAGTTCTCGATGCGCACGCGCGCCGCCGCATACGTCTCCGTGCGGCTGTCCTTCGCGACGCCTTCCTCTTCCTTGTAGCCGGGTCCGGGCGGGACCGGCCTCGTACTGGCCGAATACCACGTCCTGCGCCGACAGCGGCTGGATGGCGTCGAGAATGTCGGCCTTCTTGTCGCGCACGGCTTCGGCATCGAAGGAATTGGGCGGTTCCATCCCGATCATGCGAGCAACTGGAACAGGTGGTTCGGCAGCATGTCGCGGAACGCGCCGGTCTGCTCGTAGAAGCTGCCGCGCCCTTCCACGCCGAAGGTCTCCGCTGCACGTTGTCGATGTATTCGCGCCGCATGATCGGCTCGAACATCGCGTTGGCGAAGCGCACCGCGAGAATGCTCTGCACCGTGTCCTTGCCCAGAAAACGGTCGATGCGATACACCTGCGTTTCCTGCGCATACTTGAGGATGCGCGCGTTCAGGTCCTTCGCCGATGCGAGGTCCGTGCCGAACGGCTTTTCGATCACGAGCCGGCAGAAATGGTCGTCCTTCTCGTCCGGCAGGCCGGCGTTGCCCAGATGCTCCACGATCGGCGCGAAGAAGTGCGCGCTCACGGCGAGATAGAACACCACGTTCTGGCTCTTCGCCTTCGACAGACGTTCCTTGAGGCGCGCGAAGGTTTCGTCCTCTTCGAATTCGCCGTGGAAGTATTCGAGCCGCTGTTCGGCCCAGCTCCACGCTTTTTCGTTGAGTGGCGACGTGTGGAAAGTGCTTGCCTTGTCGGCGGCGAACTTTTTGAGCGACTGCGTGAGTTCGTCGCGCCGGGCGGACGTCTCACGCTCGCCATGATTCACGCCGATGATTTCCATGCTGTCGTTGAGCAGGCCGTCGGCCGACAGGTTGTAGAGCGCGGCAGGAGGCGCTTGGTGGGGTCGCCGCCCGCGCCGAAGATCACCAGCGTGCACGGCGGCGCGGGATGCTTGCCCGCGCGTGGCTGATTCGCTTCATTCGGCATGACGTTTCGTCCTTTGATCCGTTGCGTTGGCTTCTGGAAAGCCCCTCTGCATTGGGGCACAGTTCAATCGGGCAGCGCGCCATCAGCCGCGCGAAATCGAACGTATGATTTTTGTAATCTATATCCTTTAGTGTCGTAAAATATGCGCGCCATTCACGCCTCGGAAAGGCTCAACGATGCTTTCATGATGGCTTGGCACGGCGCGCAGCTTCGGAAACCGGGATCTCATATGAACGCACAGGACACTTCGATCGACCTCTTAGCGTACTTCGAGCGCATCGGTCTTGAGGCCGGCGAAACGCCCGCGCCCACGCTCGACACCTTGCGTGCGCGACATCTGCTGCATCCATCGCGGTAGGAACGTCCCTCTCGGAACGCCCCCCCCCCGCACAGATCCGGATGTGCCCAATTAAGGCATCCGGCTCCTAGGTTCTGTTCACATTCTCAGCAGCGCTCCAAAGGCGCAGGCGAGCACG
>LFJI01000516.1 GCA_001235855.1 Candidatus Burkholderia brachyanthoides | reverse complement strand
CGCCTTCAATTTCCCGCCTCAACTCCCCCGTACACCACTTCTGACTTTAGCTCTACCGGATGCAGATGGTCGGTGAAGACCAGAACGCTGCCGGCGCGCGTGTTCCACAGACAGACAGGCCACAATAACTACTGCGAAACACGCCTGCAAAACGATGAACCCTGGTCAACTAGCGAAGCCTGGTGCACATGATGAGATACCCGGAGAGCGTCCCAGAAACGACAGTCCACTGGGTTACACCGGCTTTGCCCATAAAGAAACAGACAGACAACCGCACCACATTCGAATCATCCAGAAACCCGCGAACCTGTCCGCGCGAAATTTCGTGCGTGCAGATTCCTGCAGATCGCGCATGCCGAATCAACGGTCATTGGCCGCGCTCAAGGAGAGGCATCTGGATCCGGCATGTATGATTCGTATTTTCGGAGAGTCGGTGGGCTGTTTGGACAACGCCATTTGCTCACGACTCGGGTTTAACGATACCGTTCCGGAATCGACCATGCTTACGCCAGACGACCGAACGCGCTATCACTTTCAGCAAGGGAGAGATTGAATGAACAAGCAGGACCTGATCGATGCCGTGGCTTCGACCACCGGGGCGAGCAAGGCGGTGACTGGCCAGGCGGTTGACGCCGTCATCGAAGCAATCACGAAAGCCGTCGCCCGTGGCGATGCTGTACAGCTCATCGGGTTTGGGGCATTCAGCCAGAGCAACCGTGCCGCCCGCACCGAGCGGAACCCTTCGACAGGCGCCACGATGGATATACCCGCGGCAAAAATCGGCAAATTCACTGCTGGCAAGGCATTCAAGGATGCGGTCAACGGCAAGCCACGGTAAAGCAGTCGCCCCATAAACGGTTACCTTGCTGCGCACTGTTCCCACAGACAACGGCGTACCCATCAGTTCAGGGGACGGATATCGGGTCGCCACGAACGCAGGCGCCTGGTTTCAGTTCGGCCACGTTTGCGCAGGTCTGGCGAGGAACCCTCGTGCTTCGTTACCGCCTGCTCACGGTGCGCACATAACCAACCGTTGGAGGCGATCTCGGTATCGTCGCGAGCGGGCTTCCTGGCGAGCAGAAGAAACGGGAGCCATGCGGCTCCCGTGCGGATTATCATGATGATGTCGCAAGTTGCAACGCCCTGGATGCGGCTTCACGCCAAACAAGATGGACCAGGCAGCCCGCCAGAATGTGAGCCCGCCTCCGAAGCTGCTTTGCGGTACTGAAGTTGTCCCAGCTCGCCTCATAGGTTGCCTCGCTCAGCAGATCCTCGACCTGCTTGGCGACTTCGGCGGCCTCGCTGTCCGAGTTCACGGGTACGGACCAGCTGACGCCGGTATCGCCAGATCTACCGGCCAGAACGAGATGGCCCGCGCGATCGCAAATCACCACACTTTTCGGGCAAAAATCGACAGCGTCGGGCACGTCGTCCAGGTCGAAGTCACCACGTGCAACCACGGCTGAAACTGCGAGCGCCATCGCCTCTTCAATTCGCTCACAATCGCCGAGCAGGAGCGTATGCGGCACCTGCCAGAAACCATAGATCCGTTCGTTCTCGCGATAATCGACCTCTCCGTGACAATGGACGATGAACGGACGCGAACCTGTGTCGCCGTGTGAAACGCTAACGCCAGGGTACGAATCGTCGAGGGAATAATTCTGCTGGGTCATCCTGAGTTGCGGTGTCATGAAATATATAAGAACGCCTCCCGTTTGCAACAGTTTTCGTGTGTTTAGAGTGACAGGATGGGCTGTAGCTGTATATCCGACCGTATTGCAGCCGATACTACCGCTGCGGGCCTCTATGAAATTCGCTG
Organism: Candidatus Burkholderia brachyanthoides; assembly: GCA_001235855.1. Lineage (GTDB taxonomy): Bacteria > Pseudomonadota > Gammaproteobacteria > Burkholderiales > Burkholderiaceae > Caballeronia > Caballeronia brachyanthoides. Next base: position 50 of record LFJI01000516.1, on the reverse strand, counting down.
ACCCGCACCTCATTGCTCCAACGAGCTCGAAGCTCTCCACGCCATACAGG
>LFJI01000515.1 GCA_001235855.1 Candidatus Burkholderia brachyanthoides | reverse complement strand
GAACCCGCGGCAAGACGATCGAGCGGTTCAGCAGAAACTCGCCGCTTGAATTCAAGCGTCACGATGCGGCTCATACACCACTCTTGACGTTAGCTCCTCGAGCGACAGCGGCATGCCGAGCATCGCGACCCAACCCAGGTCCTGATCGGCGAAACGGCCGTCGGCGATCAGGCTGAGCCGCGCGCCGAGCTGCGCGTTATTGCCAAAATCGGGATGCGAATCCAGCGGCAAATGGTAGGCGAACAGGTTGATGTCGTTCTGGATGAGCGTGCGCAACCGCTGATACTTGCGCCCCGTGATCTGCGGCGGCTCGTTCTTCTAGAAAGTAGCCGTGGTGCACACGAGCACGGTGTCTGCGCCCCATTCCAGCGCGGCTTCGAGAAAAGCGAGCGAGGCCATCACGCCCGTGGCGATCTTCCGAACCCGGCGCGCTCCTATCTGTAGCCCGTTCGGGCAATAAATAGTCCTTGAAGCGGCCGATTTCCAGCAGATTGTTCAGATACAATTCTGAGTTCGATCTGATCCATGAAATCCTCTATCCCTTCAAATGCTTAGACGCTTCTGGCTCTTGTTTGCCCAGGCGGTCACCGTTCTTTTGGCCTTGATGTTCATCATCGCGACCTTGAAACCGCAATGGCTTCAACGTCAGGGCCAATTCGGCAAGCAGCTCGCCGAACCGATCGTCGCGTTGCGGGAGGTCGCGCCGAGCATCGGCTCGCGCCCGCAGCAGTGGTCTTACGCCGAGGGCGCGCAGAAAGCCATGCCTGCGGTCGTGAACGTGTTCTCCAGCAAGGATGGCAACCTGCCGCCCGATCCGCGCGCGAAAGATCCGCTCTTCCGTTACTTCTTCGGCGACAAGAATAAGCACAAGCGCAAAAATGACGAGTCGCCTGCGTCGAATCTCGGCTCTGGTGTCATCGTCAGCTCGGAAGGTTACATTCTAACGAACCAGCATGTCGTCGATGGCGCGGACCAGATCGAAGTCGCTCTCGCAGATGGTCGCACGTCCAGCGCAAAAGTGATCGGCGTCGATCCGGAAACCGACCTCGCGGTGCTCAAGATCAACATGACGAATCTGCCGACCATCACGCTCGGCCGCATGGATCAGAGGCGCGTCGGCGACGTCGTGCTGGCGATCGGCAACCCGTTCGGCGTCGGCCAGACGGTGACCATGGGCATTGTCAGCGCGCTCGGGCGCAACCATCTCGGCATCAACACGTTCGAGAACTTCATTCAGACCGACGCGGCCATCAACCCCGGCAACTCGGGCGGCGCGCTGGTCGACGTGAACGGCAACCTGCTCGGCATCAACACGGCCATCTACTCGCGCAGCGGCGGCTCGCTGGGCATCGGCTTCGCCATTCCCGTGTCGACGGCGCGCAGCGTGCTGGAGAGCATCATCACGACGGGCACGGTGACGCGCGGCTGGATCGGCGTCGAGCCGCAGGACGTGACGCCGGAGATCGCGGAATCGTTCGGGCTGGATCAGAAGACCGGCGCGATCGTCGTGGGCGTGCTGCAAGGCGGCCCGGCGGACAAGGCGGGCATCAAGCCGGGCGATATTCTCGTCAGCATCAACGACGACACCATCACCGACACCACGCGCCTGCTCAATGTCGTCACGCAGATCAAGCCGGGCACGGCGGTGAAAGTTCACGTGATGCGGAACAACAAGGAACTCGACGTGAATGTAGTGATCGGCAAGCGCCCGGCGCAACCGCGCGCACCGCAGATGCCGGACGAAGATCAAGGCGATCAGGGGGAGCAGAGCGACGAATAAATCCCGGGCGTCATCGCAAATGTTTGAAAACAATTCGGGATAGGGGCAGGCCTCACGGCCCGACCCCTCCCACACCACCGTGCGTACGGG
>LFJI01000052.1 GCA_001235855.1 Candidatus Burkholderia brachyanthoides | reverse complement strand
CCCGCGACCCCCGGCGTGACAGGCCGGTATTCTAACCAACTGAACTACCGCTCCACTTCTTTTCATCGACTCGCCTGTCAGCAGCGAATCTTGCAGCGCTTTAAGTAGCAGCCGCCGATGTTCTGGCGTCCCCTAGGGGATTCGAACCCCTGTACTCACCGTGAAAGGGTGATGTCCTAGGCCTCTAGACGAAGGGGACAGAAACTTGTGTTCTGCCTTTAAACTTGCTCCGCTTATCTGCCGCATTACTGCTTCAAATCAGCGAAGACCAAGATTCTTAACAACTTTGTGAATCTTGCGAAGTATTTTTTGCGACTTCCGATTGTTTCGAAGAACAGATTCAGAAAACAACCGCGCAAAAGCAACCACTTTCATGTTCTTTGGTGGAGGTAAGCGGGATCGAACCGCTGACCTCTTGCATGCCATGCAAGCGCTCTCCCATCTGAGCTATACCCCCCTTGCAAAACAAATTTGCAATTATATAGGATGTTTTTGTAGCTGCAAATACCATTTGGTGCGTGAAGCGAAATTTTTTCGCCTCGCTTCACGCGACGCGACAACGCGCAACGTATTGACGCGACGAACTTTTTTCAGGACGCCGCTTTTTCGAGCCGCTTCAGCACGTTCTCACGTCCGAACAGCATCAGCACGGCGTCGATGAACGGCGTATGCATCGTGCCGGCGACCAGCAGACGCACCGGCATCGCGAGTTGCGGCATTTTTAGCTTGTGCGCGCCGAGCGTGGCCTTGAGCGCCGCCGCGATCGCCTCCTTGCTCCATTCAACGTCCGCCAGCGCCGTGCGCAGATCGGCGATAGCCGGCTTCACCGCGTCGGTGACGTGCTGCGTGAAGACATCGGTGTCGATCACGGGCTCACGGTAGAACATTGCGGCGCTATCGGCGATGTCCTTCACCGTCGATGCGCGGTCCTTCAACAGCGCGACGACCTGATCGAGCAGTGCGCCCTGGCCGAGCGCCGCCGCATCGATGCCCGCGTCAGCCAGGAACGGCTTGGCCAGTTCCGCGAGGCGCGCGTTGTCCGCTTCCTTGATGTAATGCGCGTTCAGCCAGTTAAGCTTGTTGTGGTCGTACTGCGCCGGCGACCTGCCGAGATGCTCCAGATCGAACCATTCGACGAACTGCTCGCGCGAGAAGATTTCCGCATTGCCGTGCGACCAGCCGAGGCGCGCGAGATAGTTCAGCACCGCTTCCGGCAGAAACCCGTTGTCGCGGTAACCGGTCACGCTCATCGCGCCATGGCGCTTGCTCATCTTCTCGCCCTGCTCGTTCAACACGGTCGGCAGATGCGCGTAGACCGGCACCTCGCCGCCCAGCGTGCGCAAGATGTTGATCTGGCGCGGCGTGTTGTTGACGTGATCGTCACCGCGAATGACGTGCGTGATCTTCATGTCGAGATCGTCGACGACGACGCAGAAATTGTACGTCGGGGTGCCGTCGGGACGCGCGATCACGAGATCGTCGAGTTCCTCGTTCGAAATCTCGATGCGCCCTTTCACCGCGTCATCCCAAGCGACCCCGCCCGTCAGCGGATTGCGGAAGCGCACCACCGGTTTCACGCCTGCGGGAATCGGCGGCAGCGTCTTGCCCGGCTCCGGACGCCACGTGCCGTCGTAGCGCGGCTTCTCGCCCGCTTCGCGCTGACGCTCGCGCAATGCGTCGAGTTCTTCCATCGACATGTAGCAGTGGTACGCGAGCCCCTTCTCCATCATCTGCGCGACCACTTCGCGATAATGGTCCATACGCTGCATCTGATAGAACGGACCTTCGTCGAAATCGAGGCCGAGCCACGCTATGCCTTCGAGGATCGCATCGACCGAGGCGTCGCTGGAGCGCTCGAGGTCCGTGTCCTCGATGCGCAGCACGAAGGTGCCTTTCATCTTGCGCGCGAACGCCCACGGATACAGCGCGGAACGGATGTTGCCGAGATGGATGAAACCGGTCGGGCTCGGGGCGAAGCGGGTACGGACTTGGGTGGTCATTGCTCTTTACTCGATGATGGGGCGCTTTCGCTCGTTTCCGCCTAGGTAGCGGCTTGGTGAGGTCGTCGCGCGGGTGTATGCGAACACCCGGGACCTGCACGATGCACTGAACAACGCGAGAACGCGCGCCGCAGGACATGCTCAAAATGAGACAAAATTAAATTATACTCAAATTATACTCGCCGACCGCTTTCCGTCGGGACGGACGCCTTTGTTTTATGATGTGCTCGCTTTTTTCGAAATGCCGCCAATCACATGCGTGCGGCAGCGCCGGAGCTCAACTTGGAGCCATCGTCACCCCGTCTTTCCCGCCGCGCGTTTTCGCTCGCGGCGGCGTCTTCCATTCTTGCCGCCTGCATCGCTACGGGCGGCCGCGCGACCGCATCAAACGACGCCAGCACCGCGACCGAACCGCAGCGTCCGGTGCGCATCGCATCGGCCTCGCGCTCGGCGGCGGCGCGGCACGCGGCACGCGGCTTCGCGCATATCGGCGTAATCAAGGCGCTGGAGGCGCGCAACGTGCATGCGGATCTCGTCGCCGGGACGAGTGCGGGGTCGGTGATCGCGGCGCTGTATGCGTCAGGCATGAACGGAATCGCCATCAACAAGCTCGCGCTGACCATGGACGAAGCCTCGATCAGCGACTGGACTATGCCGTTTCGCGCGCGCGGCATCCTGCAAGGCGTGGCGCTGCAGAACTACCTCAACAAGACGCTCGACAACCGCCCGATCGAAAAAATGGCGAAGCCGCTCGGCATCGTCGCGACCGACCTGAAGAACGGCCAGCCGATTCTCTTCCAGCGTGGCAACACGGGCGTCGCGGTGCGCGCGTCGTGCAGCGTGCCGTCGATCTTCGAGCCGGTGAAGATCGACGATCACGAATATGTCGATGGCGGTCTCGTAAGTCCGGTGCCGGCCGCGTTCGTGCACAAGATGGGCGCGGATTTCGTGATCGCAGTCGATATCTTGACGCGACCGGAGAACAGGCTCACGTCCAGATCCTTCGACATGCTGATGCATACCTTCACGATCATGGGCCAGACCATCAAGGCCTACGAACTCGACAAATACGCCGACGCCGTGATTCGCCCCAACCTCGCGGCCATGAGCAGCAGCGACTTCAGCCAGCGCAACGCATCGATCCTGGCGGGCGATGAAGCCGTCGCGAAGATGTGGCCGACACTCGCGCGCCAGCTTGCGGATCGCAGCGTACGGGTGTGATCGTGTGCATTCCGAATCGTCGCACAGCGGCGTCGAACGCATAAATGAGAACGGCGACTTCGCAAGAAGTCGCCGTTTGCTTTGAAGCTTGCAAGACGTGATCAGTAATCCGCGTCTTCGATCCACGCCGCCTGGATCGCTTCGAGAATCTTTTCATTGGAGCTTTGCGGATCGTCGTCGAAACCTTCCAGTTCCGTGATCCAGCGATGCAGGTCCGTGAAACGCACATATTGGGGATCGATATCCTGATGCGCGTCGGTCAGCGCCATCGCGATCTCCTGAGTATCTGTCCACTTCATGGGCGAGCCTCCTGTCAGTGATTTTCCTTGGCGTGGTTGATGGAGTACCGCGGAATATCGACCACCAGATCCTCGTCGGCAGGCATCATCGCCTGACATGATAACCGCGAAGTCGGCTCGAGGCCCCACGCTTTGTCGAGCAGATCGTCCTCGTCTTCCTCGGACGGTTCGAGCGCGTTGAAACCTTCGCGAATGATGACGTGACAGGTCGTGCACGCGCATGACTTCTCGCAGGCGTGCTCGATCTCGATGCCGTGATCCAGCAGGTTGTCGCAGATGCTCTTGCCAACGTCCGCGTCGATCACCGCGCCGTCCGGACAAAGCTCCACATGGGGCAGCACAACGATTTGAGGCATGGTTTTCCGTAAATACTTGATGGTTCTGTGAGGTTCGGGCGCGCGCCGCGATCAGACGTCGTCGAGTTTGCGGCCCGCGAGCGCGCGGCGAATGCTCTTGTTCATGCGGCGCGCAGCGAATTCGTCGGTGGCGGCGGCGAGCGTTTTGGTCGCCTCTTTGATCTGCTCGGGCGAATCGCCCTGCATGATCTGCGCGAGTTGCGCGGCCAGCGTGTCGATCTGCGCGCGTTCTTCGGCGTCGTCGAGCAATTCGCCGTCCGCGTCGAGCGCGGCCTGCGTCGCTTCGACCAGACGCTGCGCTTCCACTTGCGCCTCGCGCAGCGCGCGGGTGCGCATATCGATGTCGGCGGTCTTGAAGCTTTCTTCGAGCATGCGGGCGACGTCGGCGGCGGCGAGACCGTAGGACGGCTTCACCACCACCGATGCCTCCACGCCCGAAGTCTGCTCGCGCGCGAACACCGACAGCAGACCGTCCGCATTGACCTGATACGTCACACGGATGCGCGCCGCGCCCGCCGCCATCGGCGGGATGCCGCGCAATTCGAAGCGCGCCAATGAGCGGCAGTCACTGACCAGCTCGCGCTCGCCTTGCACGACGTGGATCGCCATCGCTGTCTGGCCGTCCTTGAAGGTGGTGAAATCCTGCGCGCGCGCGGTCGGAATGGTCGAATTGCGCGGGATGACCTTTTCCGTGAGCCCGCCCATCGTCTCGACACCCAGCGACAACGGAATCACGTCGAGCAGCAGCCAGTCGTCGTCTTCGCCGCGACGGTTGCCGGCGAGCAGATCCGCCTGCACCGCCGCGCCGAGCGCGACGACCTGATCGGGATCGAGATTGAGCAGCGGCGGCTGGCCGAAGAACGCCTCGACCGCGCGGCGGATGACCGACATGCGCGTCGCACCGCCGACCAGCACCACGCCCTTGATGTCCTTCGGCGTGACCTTCGCGTCGCGCAGCGCTTTCTTCGTCGGTCCGAGCGTGCGGGCGACGAGCACTTCGGTCAGCGCGGCGAATTGCGCCTCCGTCACGCTAACGTCGATTTCGCGTCCCCTGGAAAACGTCGCCTGCACGCGCGTTTGCGGCGTGTCGGACAACGCTTCCTTCGCCACGCGCACGCGATCGAGCAACAATCGCACATCTTCCGGCGCGTCGAGCGCGACACCCGCTTCGCTCAACACATGGCGATACAGCGCGTGATCGAAATCGTCACCGCCAAGCGCGGAATCGCCGCCCGCCGCGAGGACTTCGAACACACCCTTGTTGAGCTTGAGGATCGACAAGTCGAAAGTGCCGCCGCCGAGATCGTACACGGCGTACAAACCTTCCGCGCCGTTGTCCAGACCATATGCGACCGCCGCCGCCGTCGGTTCGTTCAAGAGGCGCAGCACGTTGAGACCCGCGAGCTTGGCAGCGTCCTTGGTGGCCTGGCGTTGCGCCTCGTCGAAGTACGCGGGCACCGTGATCACCGCGCCGACGAGTTCTTCGTCGAGCGTGTCCTCGGCGCGATAACGCAGCGTCGCGAGAATTTCCGCCGATACTTCCACCGGACTCTTCACGCCATCGACGGTGCGAATCTGCACCATGCCGGGCGCGTCGATGAAATCGTAGGGCGCGTTTTCTGCGCCTTCCACTTCGCTTTTTCCCCGGCCCATGAAGCGCTTGACCGAGACGATCGTATTGCGCGGATCGGTGACGGCCTCTTCCTTCGCGATGCGGCCGATGCACCGCCCGCCCTTTTCCAGATAACGCACCACCGACGGCAGCAGCACGTGGCCGTCCTCGTCGGGTAGCGCTTCGGGAACGCTGTTGCGCACGGCGGCCACGAGCGAATTCGTGGTGCCGAGATCGATGCCGACCGCCACGCGCCGCTGATGCGGCGCCGGCGCCTGGCCGGGTTCTGAGATTTGCAGTAAAGCCATCTTTGGTCTTATGGGGTTATGCGCGGCGAGCCTGTCTTATGAGTGCTCCAGCCGCTCGATCTGCGCGCCGATTTCATGCGCCACACGTTCGATGAACATCAATTGCCGCACCGCTTTGCTCGCCGCCTGATCCGAATGATGACTGTCGATCAGCGCTTCGAGCTTGGTGAAACGCACGCGCTCTTCGTCACGCAATTCGTCGAACAAGGCTTCCAGCGCGCCGAGATTCTTGGCGGCGGCGGCATCCTCGATATTTTCGCGCCATTCCATTTGCTGCATCAGAAAGGCCGGCTCCATCGCGGTATTGTTCTCCGCGCCGACGTCGATGCCGCGCAGCGAGAGCATATAACGCGCGCGCTTAAGCGGGTCGCGCAGCGTCTGATAGCCCTCGTTTGCGCGCGTGGCCCACTGCATCGCGAGGCGCCGTTGCGTGTCCCCGGCCGATGCGAACCGGTCCGGATGCACCTGCGCCTGCACCGTGCGATACGCGTCGTCGAGTTTGTGCGGATCGACGGCGAAGGTCGGCGGCAGACCGAATAGATCGAAGTGAGTGTCGTTGAGGGAAGCCATGACGTGTTGCTTGAAACCAGTGTCCGCGAATGAAAAAGGCGGCACGCGCCGCCTTTTTTGCCGATGCCGCCGCGCAGTCCGCGTCAGACGCGGAACGACTCGCCGCAGCCGCATTCGTCCTTCGCGTTCGGATTGTTGAACTTGAAGCCCTCGTTCAAGCCTTCGCGCGCGAAGTCCAGTTCGGTGCCGTCGAGATACGGAAGACTCTTCGGGTCGGTCACGATCTTGACGCCCGACGATTCGAACACCGTGTCTTCCGGTGCGAGTTCATCGACATATTCGAGTTTGTACGCCAGACCCGAACAGCCCGTCGTGCGCACACCCAGCCGCAGGCCGACGCCCTTGCCGCGTCGCGTCAGATACTTCTGCACATGTTGTGCCGCTTTATCCGTCAACGTGATTGCCATATAGTCTTTCGCTTCTCTTGGCGCTTTTTTGCTGCATCAGAGCGCCACGCATGCATGACGCCCTCCGCCCGATTACGTCGCTGCCTGCTTCGATTCGACCGTCGCGTCCGCTGCCGGCGCTGCAGCGCCATGACGCTGCTTGTAATCGGCGACCGCTGCCTTGATCGCGTCTTCCGCGAGAATCGAGCAGTGGATCTTCACCGGCGGCAGCACAAGCTCTTCCGCGATCTGCGTGTTCTTGATCGACATCGCTTCGTCGAGCCTCTTGCCCTTCACCCATTCGGTGACGAGCGAGCTCGATGCGATGGCCGAACCGCAGCCGTACGTCTTGAACTTCGCGTCTTCGATCACGCCGTCCGCGCCGACGCGGATTTGCAGCTTCATCACGTCGCCGCAGGCCGGCGCGCCGACCATGCCGGTCCCGACGGTGTCGTCGTCCTTCGCGAACGAGCCGACATTGCGCGGGTTTTCGTAGTGATCCAGAACCTTGTCGCTATAAGCCATGATTCAAACTCTCCAGATATTCGGTGTGGTTCGTCCGTGTGCTCTTCGCAGCCGTCCATGCCTTGAGCGGCTTAGTGCGCGGCCCACTGGATGGTCGAGATGTCGATGCCGTCCTTGTGCATTTCCCACAGCGGCGACAGATCGCGCAGCTTCGCGATCTTGCTCTTCAGCAGGTTGATCACGTAATCGACGTCCTGTTCGGTCGTGAAACGGCCGACCGTGAAACGGATCGAGCTATGCGCAAGTTCATCGTTGCGGCCGAGCGCGCGCAGCACGTACGACGGCTCCAGCGACGCCGACGTGCACGCCGAACCCGACGACACCGCGACATCCTTCACCGCCATGATCAGCGATTCGCCTTCGACGAAATTGAAGCTGATATTGAGGTTGTGCGGCACGCGGCTTTCCATGTCGCCGTTGACATACACCTCTTCGATCTCTTGCAGGCCCTTCATCAGCCGGTCGCACAGCATGCGCACGCGCTCGTTTTCCGTCGCCATTTCTTCACGCGCGATGCGAAAAGCCTCGCCCATGCCGACGATCTGATGCGTCGCCAGCGTGCCCGAGCGCATGCCGCGCTCGTGACCGCCGCCGTGCATCTGCGCTTCGATGCGCACGCGCGGCTTGCGACACACATACAGCGCGCCGATGCCCTTCGGGCCATACGTCTTGTGCGCCGAGAACGACATCAGATCGACCTTCAGCTTCTGCAGATCGATTTCGATCTTGCCGGTGGCCTGCGCCGCATCGACGTGGAAAATGATGCCCTTCTCGCGCGTAATCTCGCCGATCGCGGCGATATCTTGAATCACGCCGATTTCGTTGTTCACGCTCATTACTGAGACGAGGATCGTGTCCGGGCGGATCGCCGCCTTGAGCGTGTCCAGATCAATGAGACCGTCGTCCTTCACATCCAGATACGTGACTTCGAATCCTTCGCGCTCGAGATCGCGCATGGTGTCGAGCACGGCCTTGTGCTCGGTCTTCACCGTGATGAGGTGCTTGCCCTTGCTCTTGTAGAAGAGTGCAGCGCCCTTGATGGCCAGGTTGTCTGACTCGGTCGCGCCCGACGTCCAGATGATCTCGCGCGGATCGCAATTGACGAGCGCCGCGACGTTCTCGCGCGCTTCCTCGACCGCACGCTCCGCGTCCCAGCCATACTGGTGGCTGCGCGAGGCCGGATTGCCGAACTGCTCGCGGAGATACGGAATCATCTTGTCCACCACGCGCGAGTCGACGGGCGTCGTCGCGCTGTAATCCATGTAAATGGGCAGGTGGGGAATATCGTTGTTCATCAATCGCTCCGGAAAATCGGCCAAAGCATCTGGCAAGGGCACCTACATCGCGAGAGGACGATCCCCGCGCGGTGGCGCACGTCAGCCGGCCAGATTGAAAATGGAATTCGGTCCCTTCGGCACGACACGCACGGCCTCGACATTCGCCGATTCGGCGCGCCGGTCGCGCAGCACCGGCGACGAACCTTCGCGGGCGCACTGCTGATCGACCAGATCTTTCAGCGACACCGAATCGAGGTACTCGACCATTTTCTGGTTGAGCGTGATCCACAGTTCATGCGTCATGCAGTGGCCGTCGTGCTGCTTGGTGCCTTCGCACGAACCTTTGCCACCGCATTGGGTGGCATCGATCGGTTCGTCGACCGCGATGATGATGTCGGCCACCGTGACGTTCTCCGCCCGGCGCGCAAGGTTGTAACCGCCGCCCGGTCCGCGGACCGATTCGACGATTTTATGCCGCCGCAGCTTGCCGAACAGTTGTTCGAGGTAGGACAGCGAGATGCGCTGGCGCTGGCTGATGCCTGCCAGCGCCACCGGGCCCTGCTCCTGGCGCAATGCCAGGTCGATCATCGCCGTGACGGCGAAACGGCCTTTCGTGGTGAGTCTCATGATGGGGGGCTAACCGCTAATACTCGATGTCGATGGTTTTTAGCAAGTATAAATAGCTCACAGTTTTAGTCAAGTATGCGATCGAAATATGTAGCCATTCACGCAGACAATTTTTTGCGCTCGTCAGGCGACCAGTTGCACCCGGAGCGCTTTGAGCAGGCCTTCGCAGGCGTCCTCGCACTAATCGAGCGCCTTCTCGAAGCCTTCCTCGCCGCCGAAGTACGGATCGACGATCACGCGGCTGTCGTCGCGCGAGGCGAATTCCATCAGCAGGCGGATCTTGTCGCGATGCTCCGGGGGACACAGATCGACGTGAGCGCGGCGGCGTTGGCGTCGTCCATTACGAGGAACAGGTCGAAGCGCGCGAAATCCGCCGCCGCGATCTGGCGACCACACAGCGTGGAGAGATCGTAGCCGCGCTTCTTCGCCGCGTGCTGGACGCGGTCGTCGGGCGCATCGTCGATGTGCCAGTCGCCCGTTCCCGCCGAATCGATAACGATCCGGTCCGCCAGCTTCGCCTGTTCGACGAGATCGCGCATCACCGCTTCCGCGCTGGGCGAGCGGCAGATGTTGCCGAGGCAGACGAAGCAGACGGCAATCGAGTTCATCGGGCGATGGGAAAATCGTTGTTTGGCTTGCAAGCGGAATGCTCGCAAAAAAGCGTCCCGAATTATACAAACGGGCGCGCGATCACGCCCAAATCGCCGGTACTGAACCGCTGGCAGCAGATTCAGCGGCCATCGCGATGGATATCGTGCGTGACGAAGCGCGATTCGTTGTTCGGCATCTCCAGCTAGTCGCGATGCGCGAACGTACGGCGAATATCCTCCAGCCCGCTCGCCCAGTGCTCACGCATGGTCGAAAAACCGAACTGATAGTCCTTGAAGTGCCCTTCGTATTCCTTGTGCCGATAGATCAGATGCACGATGTTATAGTGTGCTTCGAGCACGCGAGTTCTTCGGCAAGCTTGCACCATTCGTCGCTCTTGCAGACGTCTCATCAGGCAGCAAATCGAGCACGTGCCGAAGCACGTTGCAAAAACGCTGCGCGCGTTGCATCTGATCCCTGACCAGACGTGTGCGGCTGGAAAACTGCACATCCTTCACGCGCCCCATCACATCGACGATGCTGTCCAGCACCGGTCCGCGCGCGCTCCATAAATCGGCCTGAAACGCAAGCGTGTCGCGGCGCGGCGTGGCCTGCGCGACTTCTTAGAACGGCATGTTCGACATTAGACCGCCGTCCCAGTAGTACTGTCCATCGATCTCGACCGCTGCGAAGTCCGGCGGCAGCACGCTTGAGACGATGAAATGCTCCGCCCGCAACTTGATGCGCGTGTGGTCGAAGTACGCGAAGTTGCCGGTCGCGACATTCACCGCGCCGACCGACACGCGCGTCTTGCCCGAATTGATGCGGTCGAAGTCGCACAGGCGCTCGAACGTGGCCTTGAGCGGCGTCGTGTCGTAATAGCTCGCGGTCTGCGGCGAAGACGATGCGATCGGCGACGGCGGCGGAAAACGCGGCACGAAGAAGCCCTTCTGTCCTTCGACCAGCGCGCCGACCACCTGCATGGCCGTGAAGGCCTTGCGCACGACGGCATCGGCGGAATCGAACAGCGCGCGTTCGACGACCGCTGGAATCGGCAGGCCGAAGGCAGGTTGGCAGATCCGTCTCCCAGAACTCGAGCAGCCGTGTGACGCGATGTTACGGCGCATTGCCCGCGATGATCGCCGTGTTGAGGCCCCGATCGAAATGCCGGCAATCCAGTTGGGATGAATGCCCGCCTCGTGCAGCCCCTGATAGACGCCCGTCTGATACGCCGAGCGCGCCGCCTTGCAGCGTCAACGCGATGGTCTCGTAGGGCAGCAGATCGATGCGCCGCTGCACCTGTGCCGAGAATGCGGGCGACGCGTGCTCGACGATGCCGCTGTTGTCGTTCTCTGCCATGCGCCGCCTCCTTATTGCATGAACCAGCCGTGGCTGACGACGAACGACTGGCCCGTGAGCGCCGCCGTTTCGAACGCGGACAGGAACAGCACCGTCTGCGCGACGTCCTCGACCGTGGTGAACACGCCGTCCACGGTGCCGCCGAGCATCACGCGCTTCACGACTTTTTCCTCGCTGATGCCCAGTTCCTTGGCCTGCTCGGGAATCTGCTTGTCAAGCAGCGGCGTGCGCACGAAACCCGGACACACGACATGCGAGCGCACGTTACGCTTCGTGCCTTCCTTGGCGAGCACGCGCGCGAGCCCGAGCAGGCCGTGTTTCGCCGTCACGTAGGCCGACTTGAGCGGCGACGCCTCGTGCGAATGCACCGAACCCATGTAGATGACGACGCCGACGCGATCGTCCTTGTACATATGCTTGAGCGTAGCCTTGGTCGTGAGAAACATGCCATCGACATGGATGGCCATCATCTTCTTCCAGTCGCTGTACGCGTAGTTTTCGATCGGATTGACGATCTGGATATCCGCGTTCGACACGAGAATGTCCACCGCGCTGAATTCCGCCGCGACGCGGTCGATGCCCGCATTGACCGCTTCCTCGTTGGTCACGTCCATCGCCACGCCGATGGCGCGGCCGCTCTTGCCGCGAATCTCTTCGGCGACGACATCCGCTCGACTGGATCAGGTCGGCGATCGCGACCGCCGCGACCGCCTCGGCGAGCGTGAGCGCAATCGCGCGACCGATACCGCTTGCGCGCCCGTGACGACCGCGGTTTTTCCGTCGAGCTTGCTGTTTTGTGACATGAAGCCTCCTGTTCTGTGATTCCGGGGATGGTTGCGCCAGAGAATGAGTTGAATGACACCATGCGACGCCGACGGCGCACAAGCTAGCCGTTCGGCATAAAGAAATTAGCGTGATTAGCGTGGAAAGTCGAAATGCCTATGACTTTCACTTTCGGCCGACTGGCCGCACTCGCCCGGGAAAGTTATTGTGCATGAAGGTCACGCTGCCCTGCAGCAATGGCGCCGGGGGGTGTCGGCTAAAATACGTGCCCTTTGCGCGCCCTCGTTTTCAATCAGCCTTTTTGCCTTAGAGACCAGTTCAAAATCCCCATGAGGGAGCTATTTACTTCTTTGGCGATT
>LFJI01000514.1 GCA_001235855.1 Candidatus Burkholderia brachyanthoides | reverse complement strand
GAGCAGGTTACATTGTCAGGGTGGCTTCACACATGGTCGTTACCAACCATGCATGTACCCTTAGGTTACGGCTGATGGAACAGCCGGTTTCTCTACCCCTGTGCTAGCAAGTGAAACAATCATCTATGCGACCTCACGTCGCAACGCATCAATCAGTCGGCTGGTCATCTCGAAGCGGGCGAAACGCTGGTCGAGGCGGTGATCCGCGAGACGCTCGAGGAAACGGCGCATGCATTCGAGCCGGAGGCGCTGGTCGGCGCGTACATGACGCATTTCAGGCGCGCGGAGGGCGATGTCACGTATCTGCGTTTCACGTTTTGCGGCAAGGCCGGCGAGGCAATCGCGGGGCGCGCGCTCGACGACGGCATCGTGCGCGCCATGTGGCTGACCGCCGACGAGTTGCGTGCGTCGGCCGAACGGCATCCGCCGATCGTCCTGACCTGCGTCGAGGAGGACTATCTCGCCGGACGGGGCGGGCCTGAGCCTTTCGGCCCGCCTTCACATGGGCGACGAGCCGCTTCGGCGAATTCGGGTTCAACGCGCGGTTTTCTATATGAGCAAGCAAAAAGTAGTGGTGGGCATGTCGGGCGGCGTGGATTCGTCGGTGACGGCATGGCTTCTGAAAGAACAGGGCTACGACGTGGTCGGCCTCTTCATGAAGAACTGGGAAGACGAAGATGGCGAATACTGCTCGACGCGTCAGGACTGGATCGACGTGGTGTCGGTCGCGGACCTGATCGGCATCGACGTGGAGGCCGTGAACTTCGCCGCCGAATACAAGGACCGCGTGTTCGCGGAATTCCTGTGCGAGTACTCGGCCGGCCGCACGCCGAATCCGGACGTGCTGTGCAACGCCGAGATCAAGTTCAAGGCCTTTCTTGACCATGCGATGTCGCTGGGCGCGGAAACCATCGCGACCGGCCATTACGCGCGCGTGCGCGAACAGGACGGGCTGTTCCAGTTGCTCAAGGCCACCGATTCGACCAAGGATCAGTCGTACTTCCTGCATCGGCTGAATCAGGCGCAATTGTCGAAGACGCTGTTTCCGCTCGGCGAGATTCCGAAAACGCAGGTGCGCGAAATCGCCACGCAAATCGGCCTGCCGAACGCGAAGAAGAAGGATTCGACCGGCATTTGCTTCATCGGCGAGCGGCCGTTTCGCGAGTTTCTCAACCGCTATTTGCCGACCAAACCCGGTCCGATGAAAACGTCCGACGGCAAGGTCGTCGGCGAGCATATCGGGCTTGCGTTCTATACGTTCGGGCAGCGCAAGGGCATTAGCATCGGCGGGGCGAAGGACGGCAGCGGCGAGCCGTGGTTCGTCGCCGGCAAGGACATGGCGTCGAACACGCTGTATGTCGTGCAGGGACACGATCATCCGTGGCTGCTGTCGGACACGCTCGTCGTGGGCAATACGAGCTGGGTGGCGGGATTCGCGCCGGACGAAGGCGTCGCGTGTGGCGCGAAGACGCGCTATCGCCAGCAGGATGCCGCCTGCCGTTTCGCGGGCGCGGACGAGGGCGGCTTCGCGCTGCGCTTCGACGACGCGCAATGGGCGGTGACGCCGGGCCAATCGGCCGTGCTGTATCGGGGCGATGTGTGTCTGGGCGGTGGAATCATCGAGCAGGCGGCGGCGCAGTCCGCGCGTGAAGATGCGCTTGCGGCGCCGCAAGTCGCGTTGCGTTGAGGCTTTCGTCTTGTAGTGTGGGAAGAAGCCCCGGCATCAGCCGGGGTTTTCGTTGTGCGCCCAGCATGGGCGCAATCTAGTGGGTGCAAGTCCCACCGTGAGTTGACCACAGCAAACAAAGCGAACAAAGCGAAGTGCAACTGCGAAAGGGCGACCGATCGTGGGAAGGAAGCCTGGAGCGAAGCCGCGAG
>LFJI01000513.1 GCA_001235855.1 Candidatus Burkholderia brachyanthoides | reverse complement strand
CACCCTTTCTTTCTCTCACTCGACCATGGGGTGGGACGCGTTCATTTCATTGCTCAAGCAGATGAAGATCGACGACTTCTACGCGAAGGGCTATATCCGCCAGGACGGCGCGATGATCCACGACATGTATCTGATGGAAGTGAAGAAGCCGTCGGAATCGAAGGAGCCGTGGGACTATTACAAGATCACCGCGACGATTCCGGGCGACCAGGCGTTCGGCACCAAGGTGGAATCGCGCTGCGCGGCGTGGAAGTAAAGGCTTGAACTCGGCTTGAACCCAGGCGCGTTCGTGTGAGCGCGCCGGCATCCAAACGTCTCAATCGGCAGCTTCAATGGAAATATTCGGCATTCCGCTCGCCGCGATGATGAGCCAGATCTTGCTCGGGCTCGCGGTGATCTTCGGCTTGCTCAACGTCATCAACTTCGCGCACGGCGCGCTCTTTATGCTGGGCGCGATGCTCGCGTGGATGGGCGCATCCTATTTCGGCATTCCCTACTGGCCGATGCTGATCGTCGCGCCGCTCATCGTCGGCGTGTTCGGCATGCTGATCGAACACTCGATGTTGCGCTGGCTCTACAAGCTCGAGCACCTCTACGGCCTGTTGCTCACCTTCGGCCTGACGCTCCTCGTGATCGAAGGCGTATTCCGTTCCATCTACGGTTCGTCGGGTCAACCTTACGACGTGGTGCCCTCGCTGATCGTGTGTTTCGCGACGTGATTCGTGATCGAGAAGACGCGTGTGGGCGCGTATCTGCGCGCGGGCACGGAGAACCCGAAGCTCGTCGAGGCGTTCGGGATCAACGTGCCGCTGATGATCACGCTGACCTCCGGCTTCGACGTGGCGCTGGCAGCGTTCGCGGGCGTGCTCGCCGTGCCGCTCATTCAGGTGTCGCCGCTGATGGGCCAGTCGATAATCATCACCGTGTTCGCGGTGGTCGTGATCGGTGGCATGGGCTCGATCCTGACCGGCTTGCTGCTCGGCGTGATCGAAGGCTTCACACGCGTGTTCTACCCGGAAGCGTCGGCAGCGGTCGTGTTCGTCATTATGGCGCTGGTGCTGATGGTGCGTCCCGCCGGTCTCTTCGGCAAGAAAAAATTATGCAGAGAAAAGCGCTCTACATGCTGCTGATCGGTTTGATCGTCGCGCCGTTCGCGGGCGTGTATCCCGTCTTCATGATGAAGGTCCTGTGCTTCGCGCTGTTCGCAGCGGCGTTCATCATCTGCTGATCGGCTTCACGGGCCTGCTGTCGTTCGGCCGCGCGATGTTTCTCGCGACGGCGGGTTACGTCACCGGCTACGCCATTCAGACGATAATATTTACGCCCGAACTCGGCGTGGTCGCGGGCACGCTCGCGGCGACCGTGCTGGGCATCGTGGTCGGTCTGCTGGCGATCCACCGCCAGGGCATCTATTTCGCGATGGTCACGCTGGCGCTCGCGCAGATGCTCTACTTCGTGTTCCTGCAAGCGCCGTTCACCCACGGCGAAGACGGTCTGCAAGGCGTGCCGCGCGGCACGCTGTTCGGCCTGATCGATCTGAATGGCGGCATGAGCACGATGTTCGGGCCGCTGCTCAGCGCATTCATCATCGTGTTGCTGGAAGACCGGCCCGGCGATATCGGCGGTGGCTTTGCTAAGCTGACCGGCATCGGCTGGTTCAACTCGCTCGGCGAATCGGTGACGATCGTGACCGACGTGATCTTTATCGCGTGTGTGCTGGCGTTCCGTCGCGGCATCGCCGGGAAATCGTCGCGCGTATCTGGCCGCTTCAGGGTTAATGCGGATTGTTGGTGATCCGAAGAAATTGCGCGATTGGCTTGCACCGCCAGCGGACCGAAAAGCACCCGCGAGGGTTAATACCGTTCAGTTAAGGTTTCTTCTGAGATACCGAACGGAGTAACGTTTTGGT
>LFJI01000512.1 GCA_001235855.1 Candidatus Burkholderia brachyanthoides | reverse complement strand
CTGCTGGAACATCTTCAGCCAAGCTGAGCGACCTTTTTGAACTGGCCTTTAAGCGCTCGCGGCATTCGCGATGCTGCCCGTTTGCGAGACGAGCTGCAGCGGCACAACCGCGCTGAGACTGGTTTCCCGGCCGTCGGCGTCCTTCAGGATCAGTTCCGCACGGCATTCGACATCGATCATATGTACTCCCCACTCCTCCCCGCTCCTATTGCCAAGATATATCACGACGCCTATTGTTCTGTTCTTTTACAGGCTCACTATTCTTCATTATATAGACTTAAATATGCATCAGTAAAACATATGCCGAGCGTTGGAGGAGCCCCATGACACATCCGCAGCTATCTGCCGCTGCATCCGAAGAACTGGTGCGCCGTCACACCGTGCAAGGCGCGACGTTGATGAGCATCCTCCACGCCGTACAGGACGAAGTCGGCTACGTGCCGGAAGCCGCCATCGCGACGCTGGCGCGCGCGTTGTCCTTGTCGCGCGCCGAGATTCACGGCGTCATCACCTACTACCATCACTTTCGTTCCGCGCCGCCTGCGCGCGTCACCGTGCATCTCTGCCGCGCGGAAGCGTGCCGCAGCATGGGCACCGAAGCGCTGAAAGATCACGTCGAAGCGCACACCGGTTGCCGCTTCGATACCGGCCACGCAGAAGACACCGAACTCGAATCCGTGTTCTGCCTCGGCCAGTGCGTGTTGTCGCCGTCGATGATGATCAACGGCGAGCTGCATGCGCGTCACGTCCGCGAAATTCGAGCGGCTCTATGCCGCCGCTCAAACCAAAGTGGCGAAGGTGACCGCATGACGCGCATCTACGTTCCTATCGATTCCGCCGCGCTCGCTCTGGACGCAGAGGCCGTCGCCGCCGCCATCGCGGACGAAGCGCAAAAGCGCGGTCTCGACGTGCAGATCGTGCGCAACGGCTCGCGCGGCCTATTTCTATCTCGAACCGCTCGTCGAAGTCGAAACACCGGAAGGCTGCATCGGTTATTCGAATGTCGAAGTCGAAGACGTTGCCGCGCTATTCGATGCAGGTTTCCACGAGGCCAAGCCCACGCGAAAAACGTCGGCATCGTCGACGAGATTCCGTATTTGAAGAACCAGCAGCGTCTGACGTTCGCGCGCATCGGCATCACAGACCCGCTGTCGATCGACGACTACACCGCACCGCGCTCGGCGGCCTCGAAGGCTTGCGCAACGCGCTCGGCATAAATGGCGACGCCATCGTGCAGGGCCTCATCGATTCCGGCCTGCGCGGACGCGGCGGCGCGGCCTTCCTCGCCGGCATCAAGTGGAAGACGGTGCGCGCGGCGCACGCGGATCAGAAGTACATCGTCTACAACGCGGACGAAGGCGATTCCGGTACCTTCTCCGACCGGCTGGTCATAGAAAGCGGCCCGTACATGCTAATCGAAGGCATGATCATCGCGGGCGTGACGGTCGGCGCGACGAAGGGCTACATCTACGTACGCAGTGAATATCCGCACGCCATCGCCACGCTGAATCGCGCGATCGACAAGGCGCGCGATGCGGGCTGGCTCGGCGCGAGCGTGCTCGGTTCGTCGCATGCGTTCGAGCTTTAAGTCGCCAAGGGCGCGGGCGCGTATGTGTGCGGCGAGGAAACCGCGCTGCTCGAATCGCTCGAAGGCAAGCGCGGCATCGTGCGCGCGAAGCCGCCGGTGCCCAAGCTGGTCGGTTTGTACGGCAAGCCGACCGTCATCAACAACGTCATCACGCTCGCGACCGTGCCGATCATCTTTGCGAAGGGCGCGGCGTTCTACCGCAACTTCGGCATGGGACGCTCGCGCGGCTCGGCGTGAGCTTGCGCGAACTCATCTACGAATACGGTGCGACACGTGTCGCCGTCAGCCGCGCGTCAAGCGGCATGCAGTAGGCGCTAAAGCTCGT
>LFJI01000511.1 GCA_001235855.1 Candidatus Burkholderia brachyanthoides | reverse complement strand
GGGAGATTAAACAGATGTCCATATTGCTGTGCTACCTCAAATGTTTTGTGACATAATAATAGTAGACGCTGTCGGAAGAGTCGCTGGCGTGGCCGAGGATGCACCGCTAGGCAAGATCATCGAGCGATTGAGCTCGCACTCGTGGAACCTTATTTGGTTGCCGGTGGTCGAGGCAGCAGGGTACGAGTGGTCGGATCTCGAGGCTCATAAGGAGCTTTCGCGAGATGTTTCTGTCGACTCTGGCTGCTTGAGACAGGGAGTTTCTGCCGTGCTTGAGGCGACCAGAATCGCTTCTGATATTTCGGGCTGCGCTTAGACAGTGTTTTGCAGCAAATCCCGGTCGTGGATGGTGCTATTGGCGGCGCATTCGACTGGCAACCGTCTCTCGGGTGTATAGACCGGAGACAGTAAAAAAATCCGGGCCACTTCTTTATCGTCTAGTCGATTATAATGCTCAACCGATTGATCTATATCCATTCCAAGATTTCTCTCGTGCCATCGCTGAAGTGTTTTCGAGCTCGTCCCCTTTGGCCAATAAAGGCGTGACTAACTCGGGACAGTTAAATTCTTGGATTCCTGAGGGAAAGCGTGTTTTTAGAGTAAAGGAACGATATGTCACTCCCGATGCAGTGGGGAATTTGTCGGTGCAAGGCGTTATTGCCGGTCAGAAAAGATACTACTATTATAATTCGGAGTTATATGCTCCCGGATCTTTCGAAAGTTTCGATGATGCTTTCAGTGCAATGGGATGGAAGGGTTTTCTCCAGAATGAACAGACAAGCTTGATAAGATTTACTGGAATTTCTTTGTTTGGTTGCTGACCGGAATTGCTCTTTATATGTCGGTTGGAGCTGATCGTGTAAAATTCAAGCAGTTTGAAGATTTTCTCGACCATAAATTGGCAATCGCTCATGGACTTGGATTGCTCTTAGGGGTTGTTGTGATTTTTGTTTTTCATGCTGGGGTCGGGTAATTTGAATGGCGAGAAGGCGAAAAAATTTTCCTAACTTTTAACAAATTTTTAACTTCCTGGGGCGGGGTGGTTGTAAATTTTGGCTCAATTTCCATCATTTGTGGCATCGCATCGGCCTTGAATAAAAACTGATTGTCAGCGGCGACTTACATTGGCGTTGCTTTGGTCCTGTATTTATTGGAGATAGGCGCATTTTATAAGCGTTGAGCTAACCAAAGGAGCGCTACCACGACGAACATACCTAGTGGATTTTTATATTAAATCAAAGATTTAATATAAAAATCTTTTTCCCGATGTCGCTTATTGCTCATGATGCCAGGCTCGGGCAAAGAAATTGGGGCCGGAGTCATACATTCATAGGGAGTCAATGCTTGACCACGTAGAGTCGATGAGCGGTCGCCGTGTCTCATGGGTAGCGCATCAGCAGATATTGCAGTGCCAATCAGACATAACGCCAAATGCGATGGCCGGGCGCGCCGTTGAGCCGGCAGGGCATCGGAGGGGAATGAAGCCTGGGGGCGCTTGCGGTGGTGCATCGTGACCGAGGTCGCTCAAATGACGCTCCTTCCGGAGGAGGACGTGTGCGCTGGTGCATGGCAAGACCGAAGGAAGGCCAACGCAGCGGTTACGCCGGACATCCCTGACAATCGCAAGGTTCTTGGGAAAGTTCTGAATGGCTCCAACCTGAGCGGTGCAATCCCACTTTCCCGGCCGTCATCGCGACCGACAACCCAACCGACACCGCGAAGTTCGCGACCAAAGGTGCCGACGAGCTCGACTATCGGCAGATTCATCAGGGCTCCACCGAGTCCGTCACAGCCCGTGCTACTTCGTCGGACCTGAATAATTCATTTTGAGGGCCGACGACTCTCATGCCGCAAGGAGCTCCCCCTAACCAAGCGACTAAGCAAAGCGACGAGAACAAGGACGTAAAAAAACCGCAGTTTC
>LFJI01000510.1 GCA_001235855.1 Candidatus Burkholderia brachyanthoides | reverse complement strand
CCGTGTCGATGCAAGATGCGCGTCACGGTGCTCGGCGAAGGCGTGCGTGCGACACCCATGACGGTGGCGCTCGTCGCGTGACGGCATAACCGCAACTAGCTGCCGGAGCGCGCGGAATCCGGTGCGACGCTCGCCGAGGCGCTCAATTGGCTCACGCCGTACGCGCTCGGCACGCGCACGCACGAGGAATTCGTGCATTCGTCCGTCTCCCTTGGACGCCAAGCGTCGCGAGGCCGGATTGCCGGGCTATTCGGACCCATGGGACCCGAAGAATTCGGCGGAACTCTTTCATCTGGCGGCCGTCTCGACGGCGCGCTACGCGCCGGTGGCGCTGCGGCTCGCGCCAACGCCGCCTGCCTGGCTCGCGGTGTGTCTGCCGTTGCCGACGCGCTAAACTAAACTATAGCGGGAGCAGTCATGGCAGTCAGCGTATTCGACCTCTTCAAGATCGGCATCGGACCTTCCAGCTCGCACACGGTCGGCCCGATGCGCGCCGCGCTGATGTTCGCGCAAGGACTCGAACGCGACGGACTGCTTGACGCGACGGCATCGGTGAAATGCGAGTTGTACGGCTCGCTCGGCGCGACCGGCAAGGGTCACGGCACCGATCGCGGCGTCATGCTCGGCCTGATAGGCGACGCGCCCGATACGGTCGACGCGTCGAGCATCGTGCCGCGTCTGGACGCCGTGCGCACGTCGAAGACGCTCGCGCTGCTTGGCACGCACAAGCTGCCGTTCACGATCAAGGACAACATCGCGTTCTACCGGCAAGCGCTGCTGGAGCATCCGAACGGTATGAAGCTTTATGCGTTCGATGCGAACGGCGCGTTGCTGCGCGAGGCGACTTATCTGTCGGTGGGCGGCGGCTTCGTGGTGACGGCGGGCGCTCCGAATACGGCGGTGCTGACCGCGCACGAGCAGTTGCCGTATCCGTTCCAGACCAGCGACGAACTCATGAAGATGTGTGCGAAGTCGGGCAAATCCATCGCACAACTGATGTGGGACAACGAGCGCGTTTGGCGCAGCGATGAAGAGATTCGCGCGGGCCTGTTACGCATCTGGGACGTGATGCAGGATTGCGTCGCGCGGGGATGCGGCATCGACAATCCTGCAGCGGAAGAGCATCTGCCGGGGCCGTTTAAGGTGAAGCGGCGGGCGCCGGTGCTGTACCTGGCGCTCGCGGGCAAGCCGGAGCAGGCGCTGCGCGATCCCTTGTCGATGATCGACTGGATCAATCTCTACGCGATTGCCGTGAACGAAGAAAACGCGATCGGCGGACGCGTCGTCACCGCACCCACCAACGGTGCGGCGGGCATCATTCCGGCGGTGCTGCATTACTACGACCGCTTCGTGCCGGGATCGAACACGCAGGGCGTGATCGGCTTTCTGCTGACGGCGGCGGCCATCGGCATTCTGTACAAGATGAACGCGTCGATTTCCGGCGCGGAAGTGGGATGTCAGGGCGAAGTCGGCGTCGCATGTTCGATGGCGGCGGGCGGTCTGGCGGCAGTGCTCGGCGGCACGCCCGCGCAAGTCGAAAACGCCGCCGAGATCGGCATGGAGCACAACCTCGGGCTGACGTGCGACCCTGTGGGCGGCATGGTGCAGATTCCGTGCATCGAGCGTAACGCGATGGGTTCGGTGAAGGCCGTCAACGCCGCGCGCATGGCGATGCGCGGCGACGGATCGCATTACGTGTCGCTCGACTCCGTCATCAAGACGATGCGCGAGACCGGCGCGGACATGAAAACCAAATACAAAGAGACGTCGCGCGGCGGATTGGCGGTGAATATCGTGGAGTGTTGAGCGTGCGATAACGGCGATCGGCGCGCGCCGCAAGTCGGCCGTCCGGTGGATTTTCAGCGTGTTCTGTTGCCTAGGATCTGTTCACATTCTCAGCAGCGCTCCAAAGGCGCAGGCGAGCACGGC
>LFJI01000509.1 GCA_001235855.1 Candidatus Burkholderia brachyanthoides | reverse complement strand
GCCCACAATTCGTCATCGATGATAGGCGCCGGCATTCGCCGGCATTCCTTGATCCTTTGTTCAGGCATTCAAGGTTAACCGTTTCGGCATCCGGAATGAACTCCGGCGCTGCGCCGTAGGCGTCGTCGTAGGCGAGCCAGACTTGCGCCGCACCGCCCACGACGATGCGCAAGCCTGGCACGCCGATGCCCTCGAACTTGCACGCCTCGCCTACGTCGACGATCACGTGCTGCACAAGGCCCAGCGTGATGCGGTCGCGTAAATCGGCGGGCGCGAGTTGCGTGGTCGCGGGCAGCACGATGGCGCCGAGCTTCATCGCCGCGAGCATGGTTTTCCATAGCTCGACGCGGTTCGGCAGCATCAGCAGAATGCGTTCGCCGCGTGCAACACCAAGCGCGCAGATGATCCGATTCGCGACGCGCGCCGAACGCTCGCTCATCTGCGCGAACGAGAGGCGCAGCGCATCGCCGTCTTCGTTGACGATATGAAACGCAGGCGCATCGCTGCCGCACGCCATTGGATCGAAATAATCCAGCGCCCAGTTGAAGCGGTCGAGCACGGGCCACTGGAAGCCATCATACGCGGCATCGTAATCGGCACGGTGGGCAAGCAGAAAGTCTCGTGCTGCGATGAAAGCCTCGGCGCTCATGCATGTCTCCTTTTTAATCGACGGCCTGCTAAACGTTGCGTGCAATCACCATGCGCTGCACTTCGCTCGTGCCTTCGTAAATCTGCGTGAGGCGCGCGTCGCGGTAATGACGCTCCACCGGATAGTCCTGCAAATAGCCATAGCCGCCCCGTGAATCTGGATCGCCTTGGTGCAGACGCGCTCGGCCATCTCGGACGCATACAGCTTGGCCTGCGACGCTTCCGACAGACACGCGATGCCTTCGGTACGCATGCAGGATCAAGAGGCGCGCGGTGTTGATCTCCGTCTGCATGTTGGCGACCGACTGATGCTCGTGGATGGGCTTACCGAATTGCACGCGCTCTTTGGCATAGGCGCGCGCCGCATCGAAGGCCGCGCGCGCGATGCCGATGCGCCCGCCCTCCAGATTCGACAACGCGATCTTGAGGCCCTCGCCGCGCTTGCCGAGCAGATTGGCGGCGGGCACGGCGCAGTCGTCGAAGGTGAGCGGACAGGTGTCCGACGCGCGGATGCCCAGCTTGTGCTCCGGCGCGCCGACGACGAAACCGGGCACGTCCTTCGGCACGATGAACGTGGAGAAGCCGCGCTTGCCCTGCTCTGGATCGGTGACGGCGAATACGATCGCCATGCCCGCACGTTTGCCATTGGTCACGAACTGCTTGCTGCCGGAAATGATCCACTTGCCATCGCGCTCGACGGCGCGCGTGCGCAGATTGTTTGCCTCCGATCCTGCCTGCGGCTCGGTCAGCGAGAATGCGCCAATCACCTCGCCGCTCGCGAGTTTCGGCAGCCATTCGGCCTTCTGCGCGTCGATGCCTGCCGTAGGCAAGAATCGGCCCGCAGCCGACGGAGTTGTGCACGCTCATCAAGGCCGCGCACGAGGCGCAGCCGGCGGCGATTTCTTCCATCGCGAGCGCGTAGGTCGTGTAGTCGCTGAACGTGCCGCTCAGTTCGGCGGGGACGATCATCCCCAGCAAACCGAGTTCGCCTAGCTGGCGCACCACGGCGTCGGGAATCGCACCGTCCTTGTCCCATTGGCCCGCGTTCGGCGCGAACATCTCGGTTGCGAACTGGCGAGCCGCGTCGCAAATCATGCGCTGCTCTTCGGTGAGTAAACTGTCGATCATAATGGAACCCTTGGCGTGTTCTTCAGGAGGACGCGCGCGTCGTTTCGATTACACTGCGTTGCCTGCCTCGAGGCGATGCCGGCGCGCCGCATCTGCACGAGTCTAGGTTCTGTTCACATTCTCAGCAGCGCTCCAAAGGCGCAGGCGAGCACGGC
>LFJI01000508.1 GCA_001235855.1 Candidatus Burkholderia brachyanthoides | reverse complement strand
CCGCTTGAATTCAACCGTCACGATGCGCCTCATACACCACTCTTGACGTTAGCTCATGAACGCATCAAGCTGAAACTAAAAGGGCTGAGTCCTATG
This sequence comes from Candidatus Burkholderia brachyanthoides, assembly GCA_001235855.1. Lineage (GTDB taxonomy): Bacteria > Pseudomonadota > Gammaproteobacteria > Burkholderiales > Burkholderiaceae > Caballeronia > Caballeronia brachyanthoides. The sequence goes on along the minus strand of LFJI01000508.1, from coordinate 1,846 downwards.
ATATACAGAACTCAGCCCTCACGGCTCTAACCAAGAACCGTCCAACTTTCCGGGGTCAGATTATCGACTCGAAGCGGCTTTTTTCGTTGCGGCGAGGTCGCTTTTACTTCTTCCCGACCATGTCGTGCGGCTTCACCCACTCGTCGAACTGCTGCTCGGTCAGATGACCGAGCGCCAGCGCCGATGCCTTCAGCGTCGTGCTTTCCTTGTGCGCCTTCTTGGCGATCTGCGCGGCCTTGTCATAGCCGATATGCGGATTCAGCGCCGTCACCAGCATCAGCGATTCATTGAGCAGGCTGTCGATGCGCGACTCGTTCGCCTCGATGCCCACGGCACAGTTGTCGTTGAAGCTCGTCGCGCCGTCCGCGAGCAGGCGGACCGATTGCAGCACGTTGTGCGCGATCATCGGGCGGAAAACGTTCAGTTCGAAGTTGCCGCTCGCGCCGCCGAAGTTCACCGCGACGTCGTTGCCGAAAACCTGACAGCACAGCATCGTGACGGCTTCGGACTGCGTCGGGTTCACTTTGCCCGGCATGATCGAGCTGCCCGGCTCGTTCTCCGGAATCGACAGTTCGCCCAGACCGCAGCGCGGGCCGCTCGCGAGCCAGCGGATATCGTTGGCGATCTTCATCAGGCCGGCAGCGACGGTCTTCAGTGCGCCGTGCGCGGCCACCAGCGCGTCGGCGGCGGCCATCACTTCGAACTTGTTGGGCGCCGTTTCGAAGGGCAGGCCGGTGAGCTTGCCGATCGCCTGCGCGACCTTGGTCGCGAATTCCGGATGCGCGTTCAGACTCGTGCCGACCGCCGTGCCGCCCTGCGCGAGCTGATACAGATGCGGCAGCGTCGCCTCGACGTGGCGGATGCCCTGATCGACCTGCGCGACGTAGCCCGAAAACTCCTGCCCGAGCGTGAGCGGCGTCGCGTCCTGCAAATGGGTGCGGCCGATCTTGACGATCTTGTCGAAAGCCCTAGCCTTCTTGTCGAGCGTATCACGCAAGGTCCTGAGCGACGGAATCAGATGCCTGACGATCGCGACCGCCGCCGCGACGTGCATGGCCGTCGGGAACACGTCGTTGGACGATTGCCCGCGATTCACGTCGTCGTTCGGATGCACGAGGCGTTCTTCGCCGCGCGGCCCGCCGAGCAGCTCGCTCGCGCGATTGGCGATCACCTCGTTGAGATTCATGTTGGTCTGCGTGCCCGAGCCGGTCTGCCACACGGCCAGCGGAAACTCGTCCGGATGCTTGCCGTCGATGATCTCCTGCGCCGCCTGCATGATGGCCTGCGCCTTCTTGCCGTCGAGCTGCTTCAGGCCCTGGTTCACTTCGGCGGCAGCGTGCTTGACGATGGCGAGCGCGGTGATCAGTTCGGGCGACTGCTTCTCCGTCGAGATCTTGAAATTTTGCAGCGAGCGCTGCGTCTGCGCGCCCCACAGCTTGTCGTCCGGCACGGCGATTTCGCCGAACGTATCCTTCTCCATGCGTACCTTGCTGCCTTTTGAATCGTTTGCCATGTTCCGAAGTCCTCATAGAGATGAATTCGCGCAGCGCGAGGCTGCGTCAGGTCAAAGCTGACTATCGACGGGAAGGATGGTGAAGATGCCCGTCATCACGTTGCGATAGAAGCCGGCCTCGGGATCGTAGTCGTAGGTCACGGCGGTGCCGTTTTCCTCGGTGGTCCAGACGAGGCCCGACTGCGGCGCACCGGCGCGCCTGAGCGACGCCATTACCGCGTCGCTGGCCAGTTCGACGCGCCAGCTCGCGCCCGGAGACGCGGCATGGTCACTTGTTGCTTGTTGCTATCAAACGAAGTGCGTCAGCGCCTCGAAGAGATCAGCGCCGCTGCG
>LFJI01000507.1 GCA_001235855.1 Candidatus Burkholderia brachyanthoides | reverse complement strand
CAAAACGTTACTCCGTTCGGTATCTCAGAAGAAACCTTAACTGAACGGTATTAGCCGCTGACCGCCTCATTGAACGCGCGGGAGACAGCTATGATTCTTCCTGTCTCCTTGCTCTGCCATCCCGATGCACGAGCACTTGCGGCGTCGCAAGATTCTCCTCTCGTGCAACGCCTTTTCTTTTTTCTTTTCTGTTTCCCGACCCCCGACTCCGCGTGCATCCGGCACGCGGCGCGTATCCCGGCTATGTCACCATCGATCGAACAGGAGACCTTTTCCATGACTCAACCCGCCACTTCGTCCACCGCGAAACCCCTCGCCGGCAAAACCGCCCTCGTCACCGGCTCCACCAGCGGCATTGGCCTTGGCATCGCGACGGCGCTGGCGAACACGGGCGCGAATCTCGTGCTCAACGGCTTCGGCGACGTGAGTGGCGCGCTCGCGCAGATCGAAGCCATCGGCGTGCGCGCCGTCCATCACAACGCCGACATGACCAGGCCGGCCGAAATCGAAGCGATGATCGCCTTCGCCAAGGAGACCTTCGACGGCCTCGACGTGCTCGTCAACAACGCGGGCATCCAGCACGTCGCGACCCGACGAATTCCCGGTCGAGCGCTGGGACGCCATCATCGCGATCAACCTCAGTTCGGCGTTTCACGCCATGCGCGCGGGCGGATGGCGACGCGTGATCAACATCACATCGGTGCATGGGCTGGTGGGCTCGGCCGGCAAGTCGGCCTATGTGGCGGCGCTCGAAAACACCCGCACCGGCGTCACGGTGAACACAATCTGCCAGGGCTTCGTGCATACGCCGCTCGTGCAGAAGCAGATCGACGCCATCGCCGAACGCGATTCCATCGGCGACGACGCTGCGCGCGTGAAACTGCTCGGCGAGAAGCAGTCGTCGGAGCAATTCGTGACGACAAAGCAAATCGGCGAGCTGGCCGTGTTCCTCTGCTCGGACGCCGCCAGTGAAATGCGCGGCGCGGAGTTGAAGATCGACGGCGCCTGGAGTGCTCAGTAAGTCCATTCAGTAAGCGTGTGATGACGGGCGGCGCGCGTTGCCCGGTCAAGATGAAACCAAACGTTGTAGTGCTATTGTAGTGCTGCGTGGACGGGCGTCGCGCTTGATACCATCGGAGCATTGTCAACCAGGAGCCGCTCCGATGACCGCTCAGAAGAATCGCGAAGAAGAAGCGCAAGCCATGGAACGTATCGTCAACGCGACGCGTCAGGTGCAGACCGCGTTCCTCGGGCTGCAAAAGCAGCTCCCGCCCGAAGGCGACGGCCGTGTCCCGGTCAGTTGGCGCTACAGACTTTCGATGCCGCGCTGCAAGAGCTGGAAGACGCGCAAGCCGCCTTCGACAACATGCTCAACGACCTGCTGGACGGCAATCGCTGAACTACGCGCGTTCACTTCAGGCGTCGCGCAACGCAGGCAAATCCTCAGGCGACGCGCCCGGCGCGGGCGGACCGAGCAACGCGGACTTGCCAGCCAGCCAGCCCGGCCCACGGCACGCCGTCCGTCGATTGACGGCGCGCGGCCACCACGCATGCATCGACCAGTTCCTTGAACGACACCGCCGCCGAACTTGTGCGCACCAGCACTTCGCTCTGCAATTCGCTTTCGGCGAATACGAGGCCGACGATCATCTCTGCGCTCGGCGCGCGCTGATGCAAGCGCCGCAACAGATTGCGCAGATACGGCGGCGACTCGGCGGCATCGAACGACACCACACAGATGATCGTCACGCCCGTGAGATCGACCTCGCCGAAGCGGCCGCGCGAAAAGCGCTCGTAGCCCGCCAGATCGGCAAACAGGCCGTGCTTGCGGAACAGTTGCATGGCGATGGTCGCGGCTAGCGTCCCGTTCCCTTGGTTCCCTTTTAACTGATCTATGTTCGCGTAGAATGTTGACGTCAGCGGAACGGGAGACGTCAACATGGCAATGGGACGACCGAAGGC
>LFJI01000506.1 GCA_001235855.1 Candidatus Burkholderia brachyanthoides | reverse complement strand
TGAATCGCGCGCTGTGCCTACTCATGCCCCCCAAATCGTTGGATGCGCGTCCAACGATTTGGGGGGAGCAGTTCATGAGGACGCGGGCTTTTTCACATGTGCGCCCAGCATGGACGTACTCCTGCGGGTGCAAGTCCCGCCATAAGCTGGTCACAGGGAATAAAGCGAAGCGCAACTGCATGAGTCCGTTGAAGGAGTCGCCTTTGATGGATTCGCGTTCGAGGTCGGGCAGGATATCGTCCTCGGACGCTTCGATGCCCAGTGATACGACGTGTTCGGCGGGGAAACTCGGCGGCTCATCGAAGCCGGCGTACTCGGCGGTGATCCATTGCGTAGGGGAGCTGGCGCTGCGCTCCAGACAGCGTGGAGATCGGCGAAACCGCTCAAATTCGCCGTACCCGGTCACCCGTAATGCCTTCCGCTCTCAAATCTTCCAGTGCTTCGTCCAGCCTGCGGGCGCCGAAAAAGGCCCCGGTCACTTCACGCATCATTACTCGTCTCCTTGCTTGCCGCCATTGCTCGTCTCTATTTGCCAGTCACAGGTTCCCGTTGATCCTGTGACGCTGCGCTTTGTCATTGGCGAAAGCGCCATGCGTGCCGGCAGCGTGAGGTTCGAGGCGTGAGAGGCGCGAGCTGCGCATGCTCGGTGAGCACGACGCGAGTGAACCGCAAGCCGACCGGCTTACCGCGACGATGGCTCATAAGTGCGCGAGATGAAGGCGAATCCAACGGATGCGGCGTGGGATTCACGAGCCTGATTCGAAAAGTGACTTCCGGAGAAACTGCACGACAGCACGCGGCCGGAATTGCGTGAGCTGCTTGAGTGCCCCGCGTTCACTTCATGCGGTACATGAACTTTACGCCGCAAGAAACGGTTTTTCAATGGGTTTAGTTTTTCCCTAATCCTATGATCGGCAAGGATTATTTGCGCTCGGGGCGAGTCGATACCCGTTTACTTTCGAACTGCTTCCAATGAATGCAAAAAGGTATGCGTCATCGTACAAGGAACCACCGGCCCTATAATGGCCCATCGAACCATCCACCACCTGACCCGCAATGTCACCAGATCTCGCTTCCGGCACGCTTCGCCGCTCCCGCAATCTCACCGAAGAAGTCGTTGCCGAACTCTCCGAACGGATTCGCAGTGGCGCGCTTCAACCGGGTGACAAGCTGCCCACCGAATCGGAAATCATGGCGCAGATCGGCGTGAGCCGCACGGTCGTGCGCGAATCGATCTCGCGTCTGCAAGCGGCGCGGCTCGTACAGACGCGGCACGGCATCGGCACGTTCGTGTTGGAAGCGGGCGATCAGGACCGCTTCCAGATCGAAGCAGCAGGCGAACTCACCGTGCGCGACGTGATGGCGATTCTCGAATTGCGCATCAGCCTGGAAGCGGAAGCCGCCGGTCTAGCGGCCATGCGACGCACCGATGAAAACCTCGCGCACATGCGTCAGGCGCTCGACGATTTCGAGCGGCATATCGCACAGGGTACGGGCAATGCCGTCGCGTCGGACGTCGCGTTTCACCTCGAACTCGCCAAGGCCACCGGCAATCGCTATTTCCATAGCATCCTGAGCCAGCTCGGCAACACCATCATTCCGCGCACGCGCGTCAATTCGGCCGCGCTCGCGCATAACGATCCGTCCGGCTATCTGGATCGCGTGAACCGTGAGCACGAGGATATCTACGATGCGATCGAACGACGCGATCCCGAAGCCGCGCGCGCCGCGATGCGCATGCATCTGTCGAACAGCCGCGAACGTCTGCGGCGCGCCCAGGAAGCGTCGGCCAAGACCTCAGACGCGGTCTGAGCGTCGCGGTATATTCCGCTTGTACTAATACTAGTATGTCATAAAATCCCTGGCATTATAGGAGCTTCTTCATCCTTTTCATGAGGAAGTGATGGGCTGGGAAACATCGTTCGACGAGTACTTTGAACACCTATGCGAGACAATTGGACAC
>LFJI01000505.1 GCA_001235855.1 Candidatus Burkholderia brachyanthoides | reverse complement strand
GGCAACGGACAAACCGAACCACCTACTTACTACTACCGTACTACATACACTACCGTACACTACCGCGCCACATCTCGAGTACACTACCGCGCCACATCTCGACTCTACCACGCAATGGCGGCGCGTGGAGCCGTATCTGATCCGCATCAGCGATGTGAACGGCGACGGCATCGTGCGCTGAGCGGGCATCCAGATGCAGCCGGACATGGTGGTGCTCGCGGCGCCCGAGATCGCGGGTCTGCCTTATCTGATATCCGGGCTGATCGCGGCGGGGCGCTGGCCGCCGCGCTCTCGACGGCCGATGGCCTGTTGCTGACCATCGCCAATGCGCTGTCGCACGATATTGTCTATTACTGCATGGTGGACCGCCGCGCCACGAGTCAGCGGCGCGTGACCATCTCGAAGATTCTGCTGCTAGGCGTGGTGCTGCTGGCGTCGTACGTCGCTTCGCTCAATACCAGGAACATTCTGTTTCTGGTGGGCGCGGCGTTCTCATTGGCGGCGTCGAGTCTGTTTCCCGCGCTGGTGCTCGGTGTGTTCTGGAAACGCACGACGCAGCGAGGCGTGGTCGCGGGCATGATCGCGGGCCTGGCCGTGTGCATTTATTACATCGTGTCGACGTACCCGTTTTTCATGCAACTGACGGGATTTGCCGGGCCGCGCTGGTTCGGCATCGAGCCGATCAGTTCGGAGCGTGTTCGGCGTACCGGCGGGCTTTGCGGTGGCGATCGTGGTGAGCCTGCTGGACCGCAAGCCCGATGCGTACGCGCGCGCTGGTCGATTACATTCGTCATCCTTAAGTCACAGGAAACGGTAGCGGGATGTGCGGAAGTTGGTATAATTTTAATCTTCCAGAGAGATGGATGAGTGGTTTAAGTCGCGCGCCTGGAAAGCGTGTATAGGGTAAAACCTATCGGGGGTTCGAATCCCCCTCTCTCTGCCAAAGAGAGCAGATAAGCCGTTGATTTTGAACAGAATTAACGGCTTTTTTGTTTTGCTCTCAAGATCTCCTTTGTGTGCGTCGGTCATCGAATGGGGCGGCGTCACAGTACTGGGATAGCCTGCGCTGGTTTGGAAAGTTGACGATGTCTCGAATCACGACTGACGCCGAATTCGCTGGATTTCCGTTGCTCGGCCATTTCTCCGGCCATACAAAAGCATCTACCTTGTCCACGTCAATTACGTGCCGCGGCGTGCTTTGGTAGACATTCGAAATCCTAATCATCGCGCCGCACCTAAATAAATCGAACGCGCTTGTTCACACCCTCGCAACACTTCACCCGCCAAATAACGCATCGAAACAATCACCACGCACGATGCAAAATTCAGTCACAGTCCAGTGCAAATTGATTCGTAATCAAAACGCGTCCGGCTTCCCGCGTTAAGCTGCGCTGTGCCGGTTCGCTTTCCGTGCGCGTGCGCGAATCGGTCACGCATTCCATTCTTCACTTCAAAGAGGGCATATCACATGAGCATCTTCGGTGATATCGTCAACAAGATCTTCCACAGGGCCAAGCCTGGGGAGCAAGCCCCGGCCGTCGCGCCGGAACCCCTCCCCGCACCGATTCCGGCCGCGCTGTCGAACGTCGACGTCGAAGCAGTGATGGAGCAACTGGCGAGCGAAAACCCGCAGAAGCTGAACTGGCGCGTGTCGATCGTCGATATGATGAAACTGCTCGGCGTGGACAGCAGCCTCGATCATCGCAAGTAACTCGCCACCGAGCTGAAGTACAGCGGCGACATGAACGATTCCGCATCGATGAACATCTGGCTGCACAAGCAGTTGATGCAGGCACTGGCCGCCAACGGCGGCAAGCTGCCGGCGGATCTGCTCGACTGATCGCGTCCAATCCCGGCGCTTAGCCGAGAAAGCTCGCGAATCGGATACCACTCCGCTTCGCGGGCTTGTTTTTGGGGATTTGTACAGACCGGAGACATGGGTAACACATTTAGCTCCTTTTGCCGCGCCCCTT
>LFJI01000051.1 GCA_001235855.1 Candidatus Burkholderia brachyanthoides | reverse complement strand
TCTGCTGGAACATCTTCAGCCAAGCTGAGCGACCTTTTTGAACTGGCCTTTAAGAATGTCGCCGTGACCATGCCGCCGATCATGCCCGTGCCGATCGCGTGCTGGCTCGCGGCGCCCGCGCCATCGCTGATGGCGAGCGGCAGGGTGCCGAGAATGAATGCGAGGGAGGTCATCAGAATTGGCCGCAGACGCGCCGCTTCCAGCGCGGCCTCGATCGGCCCCATCTTTCCGTCCGCCTGCAATTCACGCGCGAACTCGATGATTAGAATGGCGTTCTTCGCCGACAGACCGACCGTGGTGAGCAGCCCGACCTGAAAGTACACGTCGTTCTCAAGCCCGCGCAGACTCAAGGCCAGCAGCGCGCGATCACACCGAGTGGCGCGACCATGACGACGGAAAACGGAATCGACCAGATCTCGTACAGCGCCGCGAGACACAGGAAGACAACGAGAATCGAGATGCCGTACAGAACGGGCGCCTGATTGCCGGACTGAGTCTGCTGCAAAGACAATCCCGTCCACTCGAAGCCGATACCGGCCGGCAGTTTCGCGGCGATCGCTTCCATGGCGGCCATGGCCTGGCCAGTGGATTTACCCGGCACCGCCGCGCCCTGAATCTCGACCGCCGAAATGCCGTTGTATCGCTCGAGCTTGGGCGAGCCGTAGCCCCATTCACCGGATTTAAACGCGGAGAACGGCACCATCGAGCCGGACGTATTGCGCACATACCAGTCGTTGATGTTGTCCGGCGTCATGCGGAACGGCGCATCGCCTTGCAGATACACCTTCTTGATTCGGCTGTCGGTGTCGAGGAAGTTGTTCACATAAGAGGACGCCCAGGCGATCGAGAACGTCTGGTCGATGGCGGCCGTCGTCACGCCCAGCGCCGCAGCCTTCTCGCGGTCGATGTTCACCTTGAACTGCGCGGTGTCCTTCAACCCGTTCGGCCGCACCTGTGCAAGCATCGGGTCATGCGCCGCCATGCCGAGCAGCATGTTGCGCGCTTCCATCAGCTTCGCGTAGCCGAGACCCGCGCGATCCTGCAACTCGAAGTCGAAGCCCGCAGCCGTGCCGAGTTCGGGAATGGACGGCGAATTCACCGGGAACACGAGCGCATTGCGATACCTCGCGAACCGTCCAAAGGTGCGGCAGACCAGCGCCTGAATCTTCGCGTGCTCGCTTTTGCGCTGCGCGTAATCTTTCAGGCGCACGAAGACTAGTCCCGAATTCTGGCTGCGGCCCGCGAAGCTGAAGCCGTTCACGGTGAGGACCGAGTCGACCACGGCGTTTTCGTCGTGCATCAGATAGTTGGCGACGTCGTCGAGCGCACGCTGTGTCAGTTCCTGCGTGGAGCCTGCGGGCGTCGCCACGAACACGAACATCGTGCCCTGATCCTCGTCCGGCAGAAACGCCTTCGGCAGCTTCACGAACAGCATCGCCACCGCAGCAATGACCGCCAGATAGATGCTCATCCAGCGCCTTGAACGCCGGATCACATCCACCACGCCGGAGTGGTACCGGTCGCGGCCGCGGTCGAATGTGTGATTGAACCAGCCGAAAAAGCCGGTGGTCTTCTGCACATGCCTTTGCGGCAGCGGCTTGAGCATGGTCGCGCACAACGCGGGGGTGAGGATCATCGCGGTGAACACGGACAGCGCCATGGCCGAGACGATGGTCAGCGAGAATTGCCGGTAGATCGCGCCGACGGAGCCGCCCGAGAAGGCGACCGGCACGAACACCGCCGACAGCACCAGTGCCATGCCGATCAGCGCACCGGTGATCTGTCCCATTGCCTTGCGCGTGGCTTCCTTCGGCAGCAGACCTTCCTCGTTCATGACGCGCTCGACGTTCTCGACCACGACGATCGCATCATCGACCAGCAGGCCGATTGCAAGCACCAACCCGAACATCGACAGCGTGTTGATGGAGAAGCCGATCGCCGCCATCACGCCAAAGGTGCCGAGCAGCACGACCGGCACGGCAATGGTCGGAATCAGTGTGGCGCGGAAGTTCTGCAGGAACAGGTACATCACGAGGAACACCAGCACGACCGCTTCGATCAGCGTCTTGATGACATCCGAGATGGACTGCTTGAAGAACGGCGTGGTGTCGTACGGATACTTTGACCGCGAGGCCCGGCGGGAAGTACTTCGACAGCGCGTCGATCTTCGCCCGAATAGCGTCCGCCATCGCGAGCGCGTTCGCGCCCGTCGCGAGGTTAATGCCCAGCCCCGCCACCGGCTTGCCGTTGTACTGCGTCTCGCAGTTGTAGTTCTCTCGCCGCCGCGCAACCCGCGCCACGTCCTTGATGCGCAGCTGCGAGCCGTCCTGATTCACCTTCAGCAGTACGTTGCCGAACTGCTCGGGCGTGCGCAGCCGCGTGGCCTCGGTGATGGTCGCCTGCATCGACTGGCCCGGCACGGCAGGCGTGCCGCCCAATTGGCCGCCCGCCACCTGCACGTTCTGCGAGGTCAGCGCCTGTTGCACGTCGACCGGTGTCAGGTTGAACTGGGTCAGCTTATTCGGATCGAGCCATACGCGCATGGCGTACTGCGTGCCGAACAGGTTCACCGTGCCCACGCCGTCGACGCGGCTGACCGGATCCAGTACTTGCGAAGCCACGTAATTGGCGAGGTCTTCACGGTTCATGCTGCCGTCTTCGGAGACGAACGCCAGCACGAGCAGGAAACTGTTGCTCGCCTTCGAAACGGGGACCCCCAGCTGTTGCACGATCTGCGGCAGCCGGGGCGTTGCGAACTGGAGCGTGATGGTCGCGGTGCCGGTATCGTCGGACGTCGATGACAGATAAAGCAGATGGTCGAGACCGTGCATTTGCTGCTCGATCACCTGCGTGACGGTGTCTTCGACCGTCTTCGCGAAAGCGCCAGGATAGCTCGCGCTGACCTGAATGCTCGGTGGCGCGACCGTAGGATATTGCGCGACCGGCAGCGTCGAGATCGATGCCAGCCCCGCCAGCATCACGATGATGGCGATCACCCACGCAAAAATCGAGCGATCTATAAAAAATCTGGCCATGTGGCTTGTTCCCCCTCGTCAGGCGCCTGCGGAGGCAGCAGCGGGCGCGGAGGCTGGCTTGGTGACCCGCGCGTCGACGGCCTTCACTTTCATGCCGGGACGCACCTTGTCGATGCCATCGACGATCACGCGGTCGCCTGCCGCGAGGCCGCTTTCGATCACCCAGTTCTGCCCCTGCATGCCGGACGTCACGAGCGGACGGACGGCCACCTTGCTTTCCTTGTCGACGACCATCGCGACGGCCGTGCCCTTCTGGTTGTGCGAAACCCCGGTGACCGGCACGACGAGCGCGGCGGGATTCACTACTTCCTCGATGCGCGCGTACGAACATGCCAGGCAAGAGCACACGGTCCTTGTTCGCGAATACTGCGCGCACCGTCACGGAGCCGGTGGATGGATCGACCGTCACATCGCTGAATTGCAGCCTGCCTTTCTCGGGATATTCACGGCCGTCTGGACGAGCGTGACGTGGGCAGCGTCGGGACCGCTCGCCGTGAGCTGGCCTTCCTGGATCTAGCGACGCAGCTTGAGGCCGTCGAGACTCGATTGCGTGTGAGATCCACGTACATGGGGTCGAGCTGCTGCACGGTCACCATCAGCGTGGCGGCCGACGCCTGCACATACGCGCCCGGCGTGACCTGCGAGATGCCTGCCTGACCGCCGACCGGCGCGACGACGTTTGACGATATACGGCGCCGGATCGATCTTGTAGAGGCGCTGCCCCTGCTTGACGAGGCTGCCCTCGGTGAATTCGCGCCGCAGCACGATGCCATCGACACGCGCGCACTTGCGCATCCAGAAGCAAGCTCGTGCGGCTCGGCAATTCGCAGACGACCGGCACGGTCGTCTGCAGCGTCACGACACCGACTTCCGGCGTAGGCAACGTGAAAGCCGCATGCTTGTCGCCGCACGCAGCCAGCAGCATGGTGGCCGTCGCAGCAGTGATGAGGCGGGATGGAATCCGTTCGAAACGCATTGAGCGCAAACCTCTGTAATGACTGAAGGTAAAGACGTGCGCACGTACTCATCGATGAAGAACGAGCGGCGCACACGGGGTTTAGATGCGATACGGCAGCGCCGCAGCCTGTCGCGCTGTCTGTCGTATTGCCAGTCGTGCTGACGGGTGCAGGCGAATCCGGCGTAGTAAAAAACCGCACCAGCCGAAGCGACCATCTCGGCAGCACAATTTTTTACATTTCGGATGACTGATTTTTAAGAATCGAGGACGATCGACTCTGTCTTTCGACTTAGCTGAACTTTTCCGGCCGACCGATTATAGATATTGGCTTTGACGGACCGAGCGGAACGTATTGGATTCCGACATAAATTGACAGTCTCCAAGCCTTTGTTTCAATCGCGGCGAAACTGCATGAAGACGTCACGCGTCCTCATCCCCCCCAAAAAAAACGGACCCGAAGCAGTTTCCCGCCCGGGCCCGTCCTGCCGGATGTGTATAGCGTGTACTGCCTGCGTTACCCAACCGACGGCGCGGATGCCGCCTTCGGCGCGCTGGTCGCGCCGTAATCGACCAGTGCATCCGCAGGGCGCGGGGTGTCGCCGGTGTTCTCAATCCAGCCGCCGCCGAGGTACTGATACAGATCGACCAGGTTGGTCAGGCGATTCAGCCGCGCCGTGATCAGCAACTGCTGCGCCGAGTACAGATCGGTCTGCGCCGTCAGCACGGTCAGATAGCTGTCCACGCCGTTGCGATAACGCAGGTCCGACAGCGACAGCCGTCGGACCTGCGAATTCACGAAGCGCTCGAGCGACTGAATCTGCTGATCGTACGTGCCGCGCGCAGCCAGACCATCGGCCACTTCGCGGAACGCCGTCTGGATCGCCTTCTCGTAGTTGGCGATCTCGACGCGCTTCTGGATATGCGCCAGATCGAGATTGGCCACGTTCTGGCCGCCTTCGAAAATCGGCAGATCGATGGTCGGCGCGAACGACCATGCCGCCGACCCCGGCTTGAACAAGCCGCCCAGCGTCGGCGACAGCGTGCCGAAGCTACCCGTCATCGAGACCTTCGGGAAGAACGCCGCGTGCACCGCGCCGATATTCGCATTCGCCGCGCGCAGCGATTGCTCGGCGGCAGCGATATCCGGACGACGCGTCAGCAGATCCGAAGGCAGACCGGCGGGAATGTCGGACAGCAGGTTCTGCGTATCGAGCGGCATGCCTTGCGGCAGATCCGCCGGCAGCGGCTCGCCGACCAGCAGCACCAGCGCGTTCTCGGTCTGCGCGCGCAGACGCGCCTGCGATTGCAGATTCGCCTGCGCCTGCTCGACCACGCCTTCCGCCTGACGCAGATCCAGCTCGGAGCCGGTGCCGTTGTCGTATTGCAGCTTGGTGATGCGATACGACTCCTGCGCCGTCTTGAGCGTGTTCTGCGTGACGGTCAGCTGATCGTCATAGGCCAGCATCGTCAGATACTGATCGGCCACCGACGACACCAGCGCGATCTCCGCCGCCTTGCGCGATTCCGCAGTCGACAGATACTGCGCGAGCGCCTGATCCTTCAGGCTTTGCACGCGCCCGAAGAAGTCGATTTCCCACGACGCGTTCAGGCCCACGCTGTACGTGTTCGAGATCGTCTGGTTGAAGAACGACAGATCGCGCGGCGTGCGCTGCTTGCTCTGCAAGGCCTGTGCATCGATCGTCGGGAACAGGCCCGCACGGATGATGCGGTACTGCGCCTGCGCCGCCTGCACGTTCAGCACCGAGACGCGGAGATCGCGGTTGTTCTTCAGCGCGAGCGCGACGATTTCCTTCAGAGGCGGATCGGCGAAGAAATCGCGCCAGCCGATGTCCGGCGCGCTCTGCCCGTTCGCGCTGTGGCCATTGCTCGCCGACGAGTTCGCATCCGGCTGCGTCGCGTACACGCCGCCCGCCGGAAAGTCCTGCGCGACGGGCGCGGCCGGCCGCTCGTACTTAGGCTCGAAGGTGCAGCCGGCGACCAGCACGGCCACGGCGGCTGCGATCAACGAATGTTTAAGCATTTCAATGTCCTTCCTTGCCAGTCGAGGGCGAACCGCCATGCGGACCTTCGATGTCGCCGTCCGAACCCGGAGCCGGCATGTCCTTGCTCTTGCTGAACTTCGAGATCACGACGAAGAACACCGGGATCGTGAAGATGGCGAGGAAGGTCGCGGTCAACATGCCGCCGATCACGCCCGTACCGATCGCGTGCTGGCTCGCCGAGCCCGCACCGTTACTGATCGCGAGCGGCAGCACGCCGAGAATGAACGCGAGTGATGTCATCAGAATCGGGCGCAACCGCAGGCGCGCCGCTTCCATCGCCGCTTCCACCGTCGTCATGCCCTGCATGCGCAACTCACGCGCGAATTCCACGATCAGAATCGCGTTCTTCGCCGACAGACCCACCGTCGTCAACAGGCCGACCTGGAAGAACACGTCGTTCTCCAGCCCGCGCAAGGTCGCCGCCAGCAGCGCGCCGAGCACGCCCAGCGGCACCACCATGATGACCGAGAACGGAATCGACCAGCTTTCGTACAGCGCCGCGAGACACAGGAACACGACGAGGATCGAGATGCCGTACAGAATCGGCGCCTGCGAACCCGACTGGCATTCCTGATACGACAGGCCCGTCCACTCGTAGCCGATGCCCGCCGGCAGCTTGGCCGCGATGGATTGGATCGCCGCCATGGCCTGACCCGTGGACTTGCCCGGTGCGCCCGCGCCCTGGATTTCCACCGCCGAGATGCCGTTGTAACGCTCCAGCTTCGGCAAACCGTAGATCCAGTTACCCGTCGCGAACGACGAGAACGGCACCATGGTTCCGGACGTATTGCGCACGTACCACTTGTTCAGGTCTTCCGGCGTCATGCGGAACTGCGGATCGGCCTGCACGTACACCTTCTTGATCCGGTTATCGACGTCGAGGAAGTTGTTCAAGTATTGCGACGCCCACGCGATCGAGAACGTCTGGTCGATCGCCGACGGCGACACGCCGAGCGCATTCGCCTTCTCACGGTCGATGTTCACCTTGAACTGCGGCGTATCGTTCAGGCCGTTCGGACGAACCTGCGCGAGATTCGGATCCTTCGCGGCCATGCCGAGCAGCATGTTGCGCGCTTCCATCAGCTTCGCGTGGCCGACGCCCGCGCGATCCTGCAGTTCGAAGTCGAAGCCCGCTGCCGTGCCGAGTTCGGGAATCGAAGGCGGATTGACCGGGAACACCATCGCGTCCTTGTAAGGCGCGAAGTGCATGAACATCCGCCCGACCAGTGCCTGCACCTTCTGGTCGCCGTGCTGACGCTCCGCGTAGTCCTTCATTCGCACGAACACGAGGCCGGAGTTCTGGCCACGGCCCGCGAACGAGAAGCCGTTCACCGTGAACACCGATTCGACGATCGATTTCTCGTCGTGCAGCAGGTAGTCCTGCACGTCTTTCAGCACGTGCGCGGTGTATTCCTGCGTGGAACCGGCCGGCGCTTGCACGAGCACGAACATGGTGCCCTGATCTTCATCGGGCAGGAACGACTTCGGCAAGTGCAGGAACAGCATGCCCACCGCGACGATCACCACCAGATAGATGATGAGCCAGCGTCCCGACCTGCGGATCACGTGCTGCATGCCGCTGTGATACTTCTCCTGACTCTTGTTGATGTTGCGGTTGAACCAGCCGAAGAAGCCCTTCTTCTCCTCGACGTGCCCTTCCGGATGCGGCTTGAGGATCGTCGCGCACAGCGCGGGCGTGAGAATCAGCGCGACCATCACGGACAGCACCATCGCCGCCACGATCGTCAGCGAGAACTGCCGGTAGATGGCGCCTACCGAGCCGCCCGAAAACGCCACCGGCACGAACACCGCCGACAACACCAGCGCCACGCCGATCAGCGCGCCGGTGATCTGGCCCATCGCCTTGCGGGTCGCCTCGCGTGGCGATAAGTGCTCCTCCTGCATCACCCGCTCGATGTTTTCCACCACCACGATCGCATCGTCGACGAGCAGACCGATGGCGAGCACGAGACCGAACATCGACAGCACGTTGATGGAGAAGCCCACCATCGACATGATCGCGAAGGTGCCCAGCAGCACCACCGGCACCGCGATGGTCGGGATGATCGTCGCCCGCAGGTTCTGCAGGAACAGATATATCACCAGGAACACCAGCACGATACCTTCGATCAGCGTCTTGACCACTTCCTCGATCGACAGGCGCACGAACGGCGTGGTGTCGTACGGATACTTCACGACGAGGCCGTGCGGGAAGTACTTCGACAGTTCGTCGACCTTCTGGCGCATCAGCTTCGCGGTGTTCAGCGCGTTGGCGCCGGTCGCGAGCTGAATACCGAAGCCGGCCGTCGGCTGTCCGTTGTACTTGGTGTCGAAGTTGTAGTTTTCGCCGCCGAGCTCGATGTGCGAGACGTCCTTCAGACGCACCTGCGAGTCGTCCGGATTCACCTTGAGCAGAATGTTGCCGAACTGCTCGGGCGTCTGCAGAAGCGCCGCCTCGGTGATGGTCGCCTGCAGCATCTGACCCGGCACCGACGGCGTGCCGCCCAGCGAACCCGCCGCGACCTGCACGTTCTGCGCCGCTATGGCGTTGGTCACATCGACCGGTGTCAGCGCGAAGTTGGTCAGCTTGTTGGCGTCGAGCCATATTCGCATCGCGTATTGCGAGCCGAACAGCGTCACCGTACCCACACCGTCGATCCGCGACAGCGGGTCCTGCACCTTCGACGCCACGTAGTTCGCGAGGTCGTACTTGCTCATGCTGCTGTCTTCGGACACGAACGCGAGCACCAGCAGGAAGCTCGAACTCGACTTCGTGACCTTCGTGCCCAACTGCTGCACGACTTGCGGGAGCAGCGGCGTGGCAAGCTGCAGCTTGTTCTGCACCTGCACCTGCGCGATGTCAGGGTTGGTGCCCGCCGCGAAGGTCAGCGTGATAGTCGCCGTACCCGAGTCATCGGAGGTGGACGAGAGATACAGCAAGTGGTCGAGACCGCTCATCTGCTGCTCGATCACCTGCGTCACCGTGTTTTCCACGGTGCTCGCCGATGCGCCCGGATACGTCGCGCTGATCTGGATGGCAGGCGGTGCGATCGTCGGATACTGCGCGACCGGCAGCGTGAAGATCGACGCAAGACCCGCCAGCATCAGAATGATGGCGATCACCCATGCAAAAATCGGGCGATCGATAAAAAACTTGGCCATTGAACAGGCTCCCTTTTATTGCGAGGCAGAAGCGGCCGTCGTGGACGCCGGCGCAGCGCCGGTCGTGCCGTTCGCGGTATCGTTCTGACCTTGCGTGCCGCGCGCTGGCGCGGACGCTGCTTGCGCGCCCGATGCGCCTTCAGCGCCCGCGACCGGATACGGCAGCTTCGCGTCGACCGGCTTCACCTGCATGCCGGGCTTGGCTTTTTCCACGCCGTTCACGATCACGCGGTTGCCCGCATTCAGACCGGTATCGACCACCCAGTTCTGGCCGTAAGTGCCGCTCGTGACGAGCTGACGCAGTTCCACCTTGTTGTCCTTGTCGACCACGAGCGCGGTCGGCTGACCCTTCTGGTCATGCGTCACGCCGATCTGCGGCACGACCAGCGCGCAGTCGTTGGTGCCTTCCTGAATGCGCGCGCGCACGAACATGCCCGGCAGCAGCACGCGATCTTTGTTTTTGAAGATCGCGCGGACCGTCACGGAACCCGTGCTCTGATCGACGCTCACGTCGGAGAACTGGAGCTTGCCCTCTTCCGGATAGGTGCGGCCGTCTTCCAGCACGAGGCTCACCTTGGCGGCCTGGATGCCTTCGGTCTGCAGACGCCCTTCCTGAATCTGGCGGCGCAGCTTGAGACCGTCGACGCTCGACTGCGTCAGATCGACGTAGATCGGGTCGAACTGCTGGATGGTCGAGAGCAGCGTCGCGGCGCTGGCCTGCACATACGCGCCCGGCGTGACCTGTGACAGGCCGATGCGGCCCGTGATCGGCGCAACCACGTCCGTGTAGCCCAGGTTGATCTGCGCGGTATCGACGGCGGCCTTGCCCGCCGCCACGTCGGCGACGGCCTGGCCTTGCGCGGCCACGGCGTTGTCGTAGTCCTGCTTCGACACGGCGTTGGCGGCGACCAGCACCTTGTAACGCTGGACCAGCGCGTTCTGCGTCGCGACGTTGGCCTGCGCCTTGGCGAGCGACGCCTTGGCGTTGTTCAACTGCGCGATGTACGGCGCCGGATCGATCTTATAGAGATGCTGGCCCTGCTTGACGTCGTCGCCTTCGGTGAACTCACGGCGCAGCACGATACCGTCCACCCGCGCGCGCACTTGCGCCACGAGGAACGCACTGGTGCGGCCCGGCAATTCGGCGACGACCGGCACGGAGGTCGGCTGGACTGTGACGATGCCCACTTCGGGCGTTTGCGGAGGAGGTGCCGACTGTTTTTGTCCGCAGGCGGCCAGGAACACGGCAGCCGTCGCGGCGGTGATTAAGCAGAATGGAACCCGTTCGACGCGCATGGAGCGACCTCTGTCTAAGACTGAAGTGAAGTGAGTGCACGGCGGCCTTTCCCGGGCAATGCCGATACACGTGCGTCGCAAGATGCTGACGCTGACCAAAGCAGTTGAAACCAGTGGCGCAAACGCCGGCCATCGGCCGGCTCTTCTCGGGTCTGGACGGCGTTACAGCACGCCGCCTGTGGCGCAAGGACGGCCAGAACGGACCATCTCAAAATCAGCACATGGATCAAACCACTTCACCGCTGGTACTTGGGCTACTGGTCGGTGGGTTGTATTGTATAGTATATACATTCGCGAATGAATGTAAAAAACCGGCGCACCCTAATCTTACCGCGCGTTAGGTGAAATTTTCTTAAAGATGTATTCAATCAAACAAAACATAGACAAATCGGGAGAGTAGCCGTCCGGCGGGACGCAGATCATGGTCAGACGAACCAAAGAAGAAGCACAGGAGACACGCAACAAGGTACTGGACGCGGCTGAGCGCGTCTTTTGCGAGAAAGGCGTGTCACACACGACGCTCGCGGATATCGCGCACGCGGCGGGCGTCACGCGCGGCGCCATCTACTGGCACTTCACCAACAAGAGCGATCTCTTCAACGCAATGTTCGACCGCAGCCTGCTGCCGCTCGACGAACTCATCGAAACCACGCTCGACGGCAAGGAAGCCGATCCGCTCGCGAAGCTGCGGGAGCTGTTCATCTACAGCATGCGCAACATCACGTCGGACGAACAGCGGCGACGCATCTTCGACATCCTGTTCGTGAAGTGCGAGTTCGTCGAAGAGATGGGCCCGGTGCGCGAGCGGCATCAAAACAACATGCGCGACGGCATGGAGCGCATCGAGCGCGCGCTGCGCAATGCGGTCGAGAAAAGCCAGTTGCCCGCCCGGCTCGACACGCGCCGCGCGATGGTCATGCTCCACTGCATGTTCACCGGCATCCTGCACGATTCGCTTATGCTGCCCGACCGCGTCGTGCCAGAGCGCGACGCCGAAGCACTCATCGATGCATGCTTCGACGCATTACGTTGCAGCCCCGTCCTGCTGCTGCAAGCGGACGCGGCCTGAGTCCGCGTCTCAGCGCGCACCGAAACGCGCCTGCTGATTCGATGTGCAGATGTGTTGTCGCGCGTTGTCGCGCGCGGGCGGCTCGCCGGAATCGAGCGTCGCGATCCAGTCGTCGGTCGTGAGCACGGCGGCGAAGCGCGACTGCATCACCACCGTGAAGATGCGGTTGGATTTCCTCCGCGCTCGCCTTGCCCGCGCGGTTCTCGTACGACACGCTGCCGTGGCATCGATGAGAAATTCTGCCGCGAGGCCCATATGCACCGCCTGGCGGACCGTGGAATCGTCGCGGTTGCGCGTCATGTAGCCGGCGACCACGGTGGTGTCGATCTCGTTCCGCTCGAGCCAGCCGGCCAGATCGGTGCCCACGACGCGCTCGGCATCGACTTCTCGACATAACGCGCGCCTGCGCGATGCCACCGCTTCGTGCAAGCCTGCGCCCTGCGAACCGCGCGCGAAAATCGGCGCCGCGGCGGGCGCGAAATTCTGCACGATCACGATGAGAATGCTGTGCGCGTCCACGGCGTCCATCGCCCGGACGATGTTGGGCAGCGAAACCTTCGCGTCGGGGAATTCGATCGGCAGATTGCCAGTGATGTACTAGTGTCCCATTCTGTTGTTAACTGATCTATGTTCGCGTAAGATGTTGACGTCAGCGGAACGGGAGACGTCAACATGGCAATGGGACGACCGAAGG
>LFJI01000504.1 GCA_001235855.1 Candidatus Burkholderia brachyanthoides | reverse complement strand
TCGCCGCTTGAATTCAACCGTCACGATGCGGCTCATACACCACTCTTGACGTTAGTTCTTTGCTACACAAGGGGGTGGCCCAAGGTGCCACCAATGGGACGGCTTGCACCGTCCAGTCGATGCGACGCGTGCCGCACAAAAGCCGTTATAGTTTTCGAATGAACTTTTTCTCGTTCCCCTTCTCGTTGTCCCCGGCTGGTGCGCTGCTAGCGGGCCTACCGCGCTGATTCTTCTCGCCTCCTGTCTGCTCATTCGACCTTTGGTTTTCGACGCCAGCGGTGGCGCGAACACCCGAGTTCTCTTTTGTTCTATCTTTCCATTATTCCGATTCTAATAATCGATAAATCCGCCCCCAGGAGCCTGACATGGCAGCAGACAAGTTGATCATTTTCGACACGACCTTGCGCGACGGCGAGCAGTCGCCCGGCGCTTCGATGACGAAAGAGGAGAAGATCCGCATCGCGAAGCAGCTGGAGCGCATGAAGGTCGACGTGATCGAGGCGGGTTTCGCCGCGAGTTCGAACGGCGACTTCGACGCGATCCACACCATCGCTTCGATGATCAAGGACAGCACGGTCTGCTCGCTCGCCCGCGCCAACGACAAGGACATCCAGCGCGCCGCCGACGCGCTCAAGCCTGCCAACCAGTTCCGCATTCACACGTTCATCGCGACCTCCGCGCTGCACATGGAAAAGAAGCTGCGCATGACGCCGGAGCAGGTGTATGAGCAGTCGCGGCTGGCGGTGCGCTTCGCGCGCAAGTTCACCGATGACGTCGAGTTTTCGCCGGAAGACGGCAGCCGCTCGGATATCGACTTCCTTTACCGCGTGCTCGAAGGGGTGATCGATGAAGGCGCTCGCACCATCAATATCGCGGATACTGTCGGCTACGGCGTGCCGGAGATGTACGGCAACCTCGTGAAGACGCTGCGTGAGCGCGTGCCCAATTCCGACAAGGCGGTCTGGTCGGTGCATTGCCACGACGACCTCGGCATGGCGGTTGCCAATTCGCTGGCGGGCGTGCAGATCGGCGGCGCGCGTCAGGTGGAATGCACGATCAACGGTCTCGGCGAGCGCGCGGGCAATACGTCGCTCGAAGAAATCGTGATGGCCGTGAAGACGCGCAAGGACTACTTCGGTCTCGATCTCGGCATCGACACCTCGCAGATCGTGCCCACATCGAAGCTCGTGTCGCAGATCACCGGCTTCGTCGTGCAGCCGAACAAGGCGGTGGTCGGCGCCAACGCGTTCGCGCACGCGTCGGGCATCCACCAGGACGGCGTGCTGAAGGCGCGCGACACCTACGAGATCATGTGCGCGGAAGACGTGGGCTGGACCGCGAACAAGATCGTGCTCGGCAAGCTGTCCGGCCGTAACGCGTTCAAGCAGCGTCTGGAAGAACTCGGCGTGCAGATGGAATCCGAAGCCGACATCAACACCGCGTTCGCGCGCTTCAAAGATCTCGCGGACCGCAAGGCCGAGATCTTCGACGAAGACATCATGCAGATCGTCTCGGAGGAATCGGCTGAGGCGCAGGCCAAAGAGCATTTCCGCTTCGTGTCGATGAAACAGCACTCCGAAACTGGCGAGCAGCCGCAAGCGAAAGTCGTGTTCGCGGTGGAAGGCACCGAGGTCACGGGCGAAGCGCGTGGCAATGGCCCGGTCGACGCAACCCTGCACGCGATCGAATCGAAGGTGGATAGCGGCACGGAACTGGTGCTGTACTCCGTCAATGCGATCACCACCGGCACGCAGGCGCAGGGCGAAGTGACGGTGCGTCTGTCGAAGAGCGGGCGCATCGTGAACGGCGTGGGCACCGATCCGGATATCGTCGCGGCATCGGCCAAGGCATATATCGCGGCGCTCAACAAGCTGCATTCGAAGGTCGAAAAGCTCAACCCGCAGCTTTGATGATCTGAGGTCTAATCGGCATAGGGGACGGCGCTGAGGCTGTCCCCCTGCCACACCATCCGGCATGC
>LFJI01000503.1 GCA_001235855.1 Candidatus Burkholderia brachyanthoides | reverse complement strand
ATTCATTTTTCCCATGACCTGCATCTGAACACAGATGGAGTGCTAATTCAATGACGCAATCGACGTCGCAACGCATCATACGGCCAGCATGTGATGTCGATCACCATGTCTACGGAATCGGATGTGATCGGCGAAGTGCGCAATCAGTACGAGCGCAACGGCATCTTGCTCAAGAGCATGATGGACAGCGCCGCCGACGATACGCAGAGCGCCGCGCAATCGTCCGGCGAACTCGTCACGCAGTTCGCGGAAACGGCCCACGATACCGCACAGGAAACCAGCGGCGTGGTGCTCGATGCGAGCGGCGAAGTGGCAAAGAGCGCACGCGCCTCTGCAAAGCGTGCGCTCTGAGCGTACCGGCGACACGATGCGAGGCCGCATGGGCGGCTTCGCATGCTAAGCCGCTTTCTTTTCCACGCGGCCGAGCTTGAGCGTGATCCACGTCGGCGCGTGATCGCTCGCATGCGGCTCACCGCGCACCCATTTGTCGACGCCCGCATCCTGAAGCTTCGGCGCGAGATCCTTGCTCAGCAAGAGATGATCGATGCGAAGGCCCGAGTCGGTCTGCCAATGCTGACGAAAGTAATCCCAGAATGTATAGATGCGTTCGTCCGGGTACTTCTTGCGGATCGCATCGCTCCAGCCCTGCGCGAGCAGCTTCTCGTAAGCGGCGCGGCTTTCGGGCTGAAGCAAGGCGTCCTTGAGCCACGAGCGCGTGTTGTAGATGTCTTCGTCGGTGGGCACGACGTTGTAATCGCCCGCGAGTACGACAGGGTGTCCGCTATGCAATAACTTCTGCGCGTGCGCGTGCAGGCGTTCGAACCATGCGAGCTTGTAATCGAACTTCGGGCCGGGCTGCGGATTGCCGTTCGGAAGATAAAGACAGCCGATCAGCAAGCCGTTGACCGCCGCTTCGATATAACGGCTGTGCGTGTCGTCGTCATCGCCGGGCAAGCCCCGGCGGCTGAGTACCGGCTCGGTGTCTTTGGCGAGAATCGCGACGCCGTTCCACGATGCCTGTCCGTGCCACACCGCGCCATAGCCCGCGCGTTCGATGGCTTCGGCCGGAAACTGCGCGTCCGTCGCCTTCAATTCCTGCAGGCAGACGATATCCGGCGCCTCGCGCTCGAGCCAGTCGAGCAAGGCGTCGAGCCGCGCCCGGATGCCGTTGATATTGAAAGTCGCGATTTTCATGTGAGCATGGCGAGAGCGTGTTGCTCGTATACGCGTCGCAGAATGCATGCACGCGTCGCAGAATGCATGCCGTGACTTGACTAAACAGGCGCAAACGCAAACCTAAATGTAAGCTCAAACGAAAAGCCCGAGCAAAGGCCGCGAATTTCGCGCGACAGTTACGCGGCCGCTTAATTCGACCTCTATTCATGTCTCCCACTCCCGACGAAGGCTCCGTTCACTGGCAACGCAATCTTTACGTCTGCGTATTCGGCTCGTTTACGACCATCATGGTGCTGCCGTTCCTGCCACTCTATGTGCAGCAACTCGGTGCGACCTCGGTGGATGTCACCATGCAATGGTCGGGCATCGCGTTCGGCGCGACGTTTCTGGCGGCAGGACTGGCCGCCGGCTCGCGGACCGTTTCGGACGCAAGCCGATCCTGATCCACGCGAGCCTCGGCATGGCGATCACGATGTCGCTGCTCGGCAGCATGCAGACGGTCTGGCAACTCGTCGCGATCCGTTTTCTGGCGGGCCTGATCGGCATCCGCGCGACGTTTTTTCTCGCGGGCGGGCTGATCTTCGTGTCCTTCATCATGACGACGCTGCTGCTCAAGGAGGAGCGGCGCGCGCCGAATCAGCCCAAGCGTAAGGGCGGCGGCTGGCGAATCGCATCGGGCATCAAGAGGTGATCGTGTGGTGTCTGGTTGCGTGCGGTGTGCTGCTGATTCCGCAGGTGTTCGTCACGTCGGGCACGCAACTGGTCGTGTTGCGGTTCTTGATAGGGATTGCGCTGGGCGGATTGCTGCCCGCCA
>LFJI01000502.1 GCA_001235855.1 Candidatus Burkholderia brachyanthoides | reverse complement strand
CGATCTCTGAGCGTTTGAAGTACCAACATTGTTGACATAACATAAATTAGCAGTAATTCGTCCCACAGGTTCGCGCCGCGCGCGTCGATATCGGCGCTGCCGTTCCAGTTGCGCAGCACCTCGCAGGCGTCATGCAGATTGCTCTGCGCATCGTTGAGGCTGCACACGGCGTCGAGCAACGGCTTGCGGTAAGCTGCTTCGACATCGAACCAGTTTCGAGCACCGCGGACTCCACAGCGCGTGCGCAGCGATTGTCCGGACCTGCGTCGCGCCCGCCACGCGCGGCAACTGATCGGCCGGCTGCGCGCTCGCCGGATCGACGCGCCACGCGCATGCGCTCTTCGAGCCGTCGAGGAACGGCACGCCCGAGACGCGGCTCGCGACGGCACGGCCGATCGGCGTCGGCGAGCGCATCGGGAACGTCGGGAATCGGGCCGATATCGCCGAAGTAGACGCGTGCGTCGTTGCGGCCGATCGCGAACGTGTTGACGAAGGGCATCGCCGCATAACGCTTCTGGATAGCCATGAAGTCGTTGAGCGAGCACGCCTGATTCAAGGCGAAGAAGTTCTCGAAGGAGCGCGTGTTGTCGGCGTTGACGTCGCGCAGCGCATACGCGCGTGCTGCGTGCTCCAGCCGAGCGCGGGCGCCATCGACGAGAGATCGATCACCGGGCACCGGGGCCGTAGCGCGTGCGGAACAGCGTGCGCGTGACGGTTTCGAGCGACCCGTCGGCGCGTCGCGCGCGAACGGAGAGCGGCACGGGCGTCATCGGCGTGCTTTGGCCGTCGATCACGATCATGTAGCGTGTGGGATCGGCCGGATCCAGCGTCAACTGGAAGATGCCGAAGCGCCGCGCGCTCGACACCCGCGCTCGACACCGTATGCGTCCACGCGACATTCTCGTTGAAGCCGAGCACGATCAGCGGCACGGGCACGCCGAGAAACGACACGCCCGCGACGTTCACCTTGCCGGGAATCGTTAGTTGCGCCTGATAGAAACGGTCCGGCCCGCGCCAGAACCAGTGCGGATTGCCGAACAGGATGCTGCGGCGATTGCTCGTGATCGGCGCGCCGAACGCGAGCGCATCGATCCCCGCCCCGTTCCGCCCGAGCACCCCCTGCCAGACGAATGCTGCCAGAGCGGCTGCATCCCTTGCGTCTACGATCTTTACGAGGAAGCGCTGGAGCGTTACGAAGCCGCGCTCGCGGCGTGGGAAACGCGGCACGCCGCGAAGCCGGGCGCCTGAGCGCGTTCGCCGGCGCGGCGCTATGCTTGTCTCCCCTGTCGGCCGACGCCGCCTTCATTCGAATGAGATCAACGAAAAAGGAGCACACCCTCATGTCACTGACGATGTATCGCACGTCGCTTCCAGTTTTTATTCGCGACCTCGAAGTATGCGGCGACCTGCTCGCCAAGGGCGCGAAGTACGCCGATGAAAAAGGCATGCCCCACGCCGAGATGATCAACGCCCACCTCGCGCTCGACATGCTGCCGCTGGTCGCGCAGATCCAGCGCGCCAGTGACACCGCGAAGCTCTCGGCGAGCCGTCTGTCGGCCGTCGATGCGCCGAAGTTCGAAGACAACGAAGACAGCTTCGCGAGCTTGCAGGAATGGATCGCGAAGACGGTCGCTTATTTCGAAGAGCATCCAGCACGAAACGCTGGAAGGCAGCGACGCGCGCACCATCACGCTCAAATTTCCGGACTTTTCGCCGTCGTTTTCGGGTGTCGATTATCTGTTCGGCTTCGGCTTGCCGAACTTCTATTTTCACGTCGCGACGACGCACGACATTCTGTGCCATCTCGGCGTGCCCATCGGCAAGCGCGACTATCTCGGTCCGCTAAAGTGAAGCTCAGAGATATTCGGAGATCTCGATGAAGTTGTAGTCCGGGTTGCGCATATAGACCGAGCGCAGTTTGCGCGTGGCGCGCACCTCATCGTCATAGCGACGCTGCGGACCCGGCTTGGCTCCGGGTGGCAGTGGCTCCCGAGACAGCACGCGAAT
>LFJI01000501.1 GCA_001235855.1 Candidatus Burkholderia brachyanthoides | reverse complement strand
GCATCTCGACAGGCGGGCGATATGGGCGAAGCGTTGCGTGGTGTCCTGCTGGGCGCGGATGCAGGCGTTTTTTTATACGCTGACGCCGTTGACGAGCCGTCCCGCTTCGATCGTCACCGTGGCGTCGCAGCGCTCGGCGAGTTTCGTGTCGTGCGTGACGAGCACGAGCGTCGCGCCGTTGCGTCGGTTCATCTCGAACATCAGATCGATGATGGCGTAGCCCGTGGCGGCATCGAGACTGCCGGTGGGTTCATCGGCGAACAGCACGGCGGGATGCGTGACGAACGCGCGCGCCAGCGCCACACGCTGTTGTTCGCCGCCGGATAAAAGCTTCGGATAATGACCAGTGCGCTGTGCGAGTCCGACCTGATCGAGCAGCGCGCGCGCCCGCGATGCGATCTCGGCATGCGGCAACTCGGCGCGCAGTTCGAG
Source organism: Candidatus Burkholderia brachyanthoides (assembly GCA_001235855.1). Classification (GTDB taxonomy): domain Bacteria; phylum Pseudomonadota; class Gammaproteobacteria; order Burkholderiales; family Burkholderiaceae; genus Caballeronia; species Caballeronia brachyanthoides. Next base: position 1,616 of record LFJI01000501.1, on the reverse strand, counting down.
CGGCAGCATCACGTTCTCGAGCGCTGTGAGATGCGGCATCAACTGGAACGACTGGAACACGAAGCCGACGGTGCCGCTGCGCAACGCGGCGCGATCGTCTTCGTCGAGTGTGGACAGATCGCGGCCGAGCAGACGAACCGAGCCCTCGCTCTCGCTGTCCAACCCGGCGAGCAAGCCAAGCAGCGTCGACTTGCCCGAGCCCGATGCGCCGACGATCGCTACGCTGCTACCCTTCGCGATGGACAGATCGATGCTCTCGAGAATCGTGAGTTCGCCCGTTGCATCCTTCACCCGCTTGCACAGACCCCGTAATTCGATGACCGGTTCGATATTGTTTTGCATGGACACTTTGAAAGATAAGCTGCGCGGCAGCTTCCGCATGACGGCGATGACAGTGGGCTTCGCGCTGACCTGTTCGATGGCGATACCCGCGCGCGCCGCGGATGCCCAGGCCACGCCTCAACCTCAAGCGAAACCCGCGATCGTCGTGCTCGGCGATAGCCTGTCGGCGGAATACGGATTGCCACGCGATACGGATTGGGTGAGTCTGTTGCGTCAGAAGCTGGCGCAAGAGCACTTCGATTATAGCGTCGCCAATTCGAGCATCAGCGGCGACACCACGAGCGGCGGACTCGCGCGTCTCACGGCGGTCCTCACTCGTCTCAAGCCTGCGGTCGTGATCGTCGAACTCGGCGTCAACGATGCGCTGCGCGGCGTGCCGCTCGAGACCACGCAGACGAATTTGCGCGGCATCGTCGATGCATCACAGGCCGCGCACGCGAAGGTTTTACTCATCGGCATGTACGTTCCGCCCAATTACGGCGCCGACTACACGCAGAAGTTCCATGCGATGTACGAGCAGATCGCCAAAGAGAAGAAGGTGCCGATGGTGCCGTTTCTGCTCGCGGGCATCGCGGACAAACCATCGATGTTTCAGTCCGACCAAATTCATCCGACGGTCCAGGCCCAGCCATTGCTATTGGAAAGCGTCTGGCCAAGCTTGAAACCCTTGCTGAGCACCAACGCATCCCATTGACCAGGATGCCGCCGCGACAGATCATACAGAAACTACAGAAACGCGGAACACGGCCACGACTCAGTTCTCTGAACGTTCGCGTCACTCTGAAACCACGCTCGCGCTTCGAGCGCTTCTACAAGGAGAAAACGTGAAATACGCTCCCCTGCTGGCATTGAGCATCGCGATCACCGCCTGTGCCGCGCAGCCGCCCCCGGGTGTGCAGCAAATCGGCTCGAGCACCAAGGCGCCGCGCGTCGTCGCTCAATGTATCGCCCATGCGTGGGCGGACAAGTCGCAGCAGCAGGTCGTATCGCAGGACGTGATGGCCAACGATCAGGCCGTCGATGTATTCGTCCCCGGTCAGCAACCGCCGACCGGCGCGGTCGCCGTGATTCGTCCAGCTGTGTCGGGCCCGGGCTCGTGGGTCGGATTCCGCGCATCCGGCGCGGCAGGCAGCCAGGCTACCGGCGATATTCAGGCTTGTCTGTAACGGTCCAGCGCTGACACCGCGCGCAATCGGCATAGGGGACGGCGCTGAGGCTGTGTCCCCCTGCCACACCATCCGGCATGCGGGTCCGCACCGGGCGGTTCGGGGAGT
>LFJI01000500.1 GCA_001235855.1 Candidatus Burkholderia brachyanthoides | reverse complement strand
GCAAGCTCGGCTATCTGAAGGCGACGGTGGAATTCGCGCTGCGTCACCCGGAAGTGAAGACCAAGTTCGACGCGTATCTGCACAAGCGCTTCGGCACTACCGTGGAACAGGTCGCGGAAGCGGCGGTGCCCGTCGCGACCGGCGAAGGCGACGCGACGATCGAAGCCTGAGGCATCGCATTGCGGCATCGAGCAAACGAACGGCGCGCAGGCGATGCGCGCCGTTCGTTTGCCATTCTTGCGTGTCATCCGCGTGATGCGGCTTATCTTGAAGTACGCCTTGGTGTTCTCGTGCACGTCGTCGCGTGCGAGCAGTTCGCTGGGCAGCAGCCGTTGATAGCCGTTGATATTCGCTGTGCTGATCGAATCGGCCGATGGGCACGGTGCCCGACAGCGACATCGCATAGGCGAGCACGACGTAATGCGTGCCGAAACCCGGCTCGCCCGCTAAGTTGTCTTCGTAGTGATGTTCGTACACGCCGAAGAAGCGCGATGAAGAGCGCTGCACGCTCGCCACGCCCAGCTCGTTGTTGACGATGCGCTTGAACGCCGCATCGAGCGATGCGTCCGCCCGGCACGAACCAGGTTCTCTGCGCGGGCCGGTTGCGCCGGTATCCCACGAGGACGCGCCGATTACCGTCCGTCACGATCAGGTCGATCGCGACGAGCGGCGTCAGCCGAACCACTGTCTTAAAGTCCGCCTTGTCCAGCATTACCGCGCGCCCTCATTGTGCATTGTTATGGATGTCGCTTCGTCGCCGTCGATCTCTCGTCTTGCAGCACGCGCGGGCCTGCGCGCGGTTCGCGGGCGGCATTCAGCGTGCGGACAGTGTAGCTTGCGTGTTACCGGTAAAGGCGTGCGCGACACTGGCGAAATACGCTGAAAGATCACTTGTGCAGGCCAGATGAAAGCGCGCGGTTGGGGCTGCACGAATGTGCGTCATTGACCGACGTATTTCGCCGGTTTCGTCACATTCGCACGCATGAGCTCGGCGTTGTCGGAAACCACGTAGAGCGGCGCCTCGGTGAGCGTGAGCGGCACGCGCCCGTCGTTGTACGGCACGGTCTTCGCGTTGTCCATCATGTCGAACACCGTCACGAAGCCGGACTTCGACGGCGCATCGACCTTCAATTCGTAACTCACCGCATGGGCTGGATCGAAGCCTTTCGGTCCCGGCCACGCGGCGTTGTCGTGCGTCCAGAGCGCGGTGAGCACTTTGCCGTTGTTCAGACGCTGGAACGCGTACGCGTAGACGCCCCTCGGCGTGCCGTTCACCGGACCGAGCGTCGTGGTGCCGTCGATCATGTGCGTCATCGTGGCCACGGACATCGCGGCAGACTTCGGGCTGGTGACCTTCTGGCCGTAACCGCTCTACGCGTTGACGAGATCGAAGAAGATGCCGTAGCCGATCTCGCTCGGGAAATCGGCGGAATAGAACACGAAGCTTACGTCCGCGCCTTCGCCCAGCAGAATCAGATGCGAGCGCGCCACCACCGCGCCCTGCGCATACAGCACGTTCCAGTTGGGCGAGTTGGGGCCGTATTTGGAGCCGATGTCATAGCTCACGCCCGTCTCGGTGACGAACAGCTTCGCGCCGGGCTTGACGACATCGGCCATCGTCTGGCGCAGCGGGCGCATCATGCCGAGCATCGCCTTGAAGGACGTGGTGGGATCGGCGTCGAAACGCTCCGGCGGATGCGAGGGCGACGTGCCGACGTCGTAATAGCTGTGCGCGCTCACGCCATCCAGATACTTGCCGATACCGAGCGGCGCGAGACGCTTGAGCCACGTCGCGTTCGAGGCGAGGTTCGACAGCGTGAGGCCCATCACGACCGCGTTCGGATGCCCGCGTGGATGGCTTTGTGGGTGGCCTTGTACATCGCGACGAGGTTGGCGTCGGTGTCCTTCCACGCGTGTTGCCTCACGGGAGGATGTTACCCCCGGCTAATTGTCATAGACGCATCGTTACGCCGCGTCAGCCTTCCCGGCGTTCACATCGCCAAGGATTTTAGTTTTAGTACTACTGTGTCACAAAACATTTGAGGTAGCACAGCAATATGGACATCTGT
>LFJI01000499.1 GCA_001235855.1 Candidatus Burkholderia brachyanthoides | reverse complement strand
ACATGACCCTATTCGCTATGCAGCTTGATTCACGCTCGTTGATGCCAGATCAATAGCGAGCGGCGGCGATCCTCACTTCGCTGAAGTATCGATATCGCCCAGATATTTCTTCGCGTACTTGTCGATCGTCCCGTCGGCCTTGACCTTGGCGATCGCCGCGTCCAGCTTCGCCTTCAGCGCGCCGTCGCCCTTGCGCACGTCGTACGCGATGCCGCTGCCCAGAATCTTGTCGTCCAGTACCGGGGCGCCGACGAACGCGAATCCCGCGCCGGCCGGCTTCGAGAGAAAACCGCTCCGTCCGGCGGGCGGGAGCACCAGCGTCGCGTCGAGGCGTGTCCCGACTTGAGGTCGGTATAGAACCTGGTTCTGATCCTGATACGGCATGACCTTCACGCCCTCGTTCTCCCAGTGCGCAACACGCCCACGCTCTTGCCCTTCAGCGATGCCGGTGTCGGCTCGAGCCCGCTGCCGGTCTTCGCGATCAGTTGCGTCGGCACGCGATAGACGACCATCGTGAAATCGATCGCCTGACGGCGCTGGTCGGTCGCGTTCATCGCGGAGTTGATGGTGTCGAACTTGCGGCCCTGCAACGCCGGAATCAGACCGTCGAACGAGGTCTCGACCCACTTGCACTGCATCTTCGCGGTGGCGCACCCCGCATTGCCGACGTCGATATCGAGCCCTTGCAATTCGTCCGTCGACGACTTCGATTCGAACGGCGGATACTGCGCTTCCAGCCCGAAGCGCAGCGTGTCGGCGGCGAGCGCGGCGCTGCTCGACACCGAGCAGGCAAGCAGGAATGCGGTGGCGAGGCGGTGCATGTTCATGTTGATGGTCTCCAGAAAATGAGTCAAATCGAACGAAGACGGCGCGCGCCTTTGATGAGCGTGTCGTCGTCCTTCGCGAAGGAAAGACGGATCAGCCGGTCGTCGGTGCCGTCGGTATAGAACGCGGACAGCGGAATGGTCGCGACCCGCGCCTCGCGGATCAGCCGCAGCACGAAATCGCTGTCGTTTTCGTCCGAGATGGCGTCGTAGCGCGCCAGCATGAAGAAGCTGCCCGCGCTCGGCATCAGCGTGAAGCGCGAGCCGGCGAGTTCGCGCGCCAGCAGATCGCGCTTGCCTTGGTAGAACGGCCCGAGATTCAGATAGCTCGATTCGTCCGCGAGCGCTTCGGCGAAAGCTATTTGCATGGGCGTATCGGCGGAAAACGTCATGAACTGATGGACCTTGCGGAGCGCAGAAGTGAGCGCCGCGGGCGCGAGGCAATAGCCGACACGCCAGCCCGTCACGTAATACGGGCTTGCCGAACGACGACACGATCACGCTGCGCTCGGCCAACGCCGGATAACGCGCCATGCCGTGATGCGGCGCGCCGTCAAACACGACGTGTTCGTACACCTCGTTCGACAGCACGATGATCTTCGTGCCGCGCGTCAGCGAAGTAAGGCGCTCGATGTCGTGCGCGCCGAATGCGCTGCCGGTCGGATTGTGCGGCTATTCACCAGAATCATGCGCGTGCGCGGCGTGATGCCGGCGGCCACCTCGTCCCAGTCGATGTGGAAATCTTCCGGCGACAGCTTGATCGCGACCGGCGTCGCGCCTTGCAATTGCACGATAGGCGCGTACAATCCTCCGCTCGCGCTCGCGACGACCGTCACCTCCGTACCGGGGTCGTATTGCGCGCCGTAGAGGCGGTGGGCTTTCAGCGCGATCGCCTCGCGCAGCGCGAGTACGCCAGACATCGGCGAATACTGGTTATGTCCTGCCCGCATGGCTCGCTCGACGCCCTCGATGAGCCGAGGATCGCAGGCGAAGTTTGGCGCGCCCTGTGACAGATTGAGCGCGTCGTGTTCGTCGGCCAACTGGCCGATCACGGTGAAAATGGTGGTGCCGACACTGGGCAGTTTCGATTCGGGAATGCAGGCGCTTTGCACAGTGTCTCCGGTGTTGCTTGCGATGTGTGTGAAAAAGACGGGGTGGTCCACGATTCAAGCGTTTCAAAAATGTGCGGACAATCGCAACTTTGTCATACCAGTCCATTGCGTCATTGAATTGGCACTGGCTGAATTCGGCGTGAAGGATCGTCAT
>LFJI01000498.1 GCA_001235855.1 Candidatus Burkholderia brachyanthoides | reverse complement strand
AGTGTTACCCCTGTCCTGGAACAGGTGTTACCCATCTCTCCGGTCTATACAGTTTTGGAGGCGTATTCAGCTTCTATTGGAACTGCGCCAGATTGCCTCCTCAATGCCGAGACAAATTCGGCCTCGTTGTCTGATTTAGCCATTCGCTACTCCCAACCGTTCAAGGAGCGCATCGGCTACAGCAGCTAATTCAGCTGTCGATGGACTGTTCGGCTTGGCTAGGCACCAATGGCAAATCGCTGTCGGCATTGAGCGCTTTCGGGAAATCCTCGCTGCGCCGAATAGTGTGATCGAGCCACGCGTCGTTGTAGGTCTGAGCTATCGTCATTAACTGTCCCATCGGGCGGACCTGACCAGCGTCGAAGAAGTTGCCGACGATGATCAACTCAAGACTGCGTTCTACTTGCTCCTGCATTTCTGTCAAAACGCTCTACAAGTAGGACAACGCCTTTGTCGAGAACTTTTCCATCGAAACCGGACGCTAGGATTGCGCCCCGTGTAAAACGACTTTTGGCAGGAGCCGCATCGAAGAGAACGATGTCGTAAGCGCGAATATCAAAGAACGCGTCCCGGAGCATTCGCGCAATCGTGAACTCGGAATTTTTACCTTCGAAGGTCTCAAACGGTTAGGAGGGTATCAAGCCCTATCGAGTGTCAAGTCCGCCGGAACCAGGTGCGGACCATTCTCGCCAAACGGCTTCTTTACAACGTCTGCTAGCGTGCGGCGGCCGTAGGGCCAGTTCGGCGTTAGGCTTCCAAAGTGAGACTCGACGATTTGCGACTGTGAGAGGCTTGCTGCCACTGCTTCCTCGGAGGGTCATCTCGGTCTCAAAGCCATACATCATCGTTAAGTTGCCTTGAAAGTCGAGATCTACGATGAGAGTCTTCAGCCCGCGCAACGAAAAACGACAAGCGAGATTCCCGGCGATTGTCGTTTTGCCGACGCCACCCTTTGGCGCGTAAATCGTTGCCACCACCTGTTTCCTAGAACGTCCTTTCGTTCCTGCTTTCTTGGTTGAGCTATACCGCGCTAGGTCGAATACGTTTTCCGCAGAAAAAAGGCGGGTTTTCGGCCCATGCTCTTGCCGTGCCACGTCGATGCCCGCGTCAACGACCATCCGGCGCACGGAATCAACCGTTGTGCCGAGCATTTTGGCAACAGCTTGCACCTTGAAAGGTTTACCTATCATGGGAGATTTTATTTGTTAAATAGATAAAATATTACAAAGACTGGCCTCCATTGCAAGAGTTTTTTGGGTGCGCCGCTTAGAAAGCTAGCAAACAGATCGTCACATGGCACAGACAAACCGCTGCGGCGAATAGTATCTAACGAATTACATCGACCAGTGTTAGCAAAAGCTCCAAAAAATGGCGCTCTTTCTGGAATTCGAAGTGTTACAGAGGTGATCCTCGTCGAGGATCTCTCCAGCCCGCGAATTTTGATTTGTACGGAAAAATCAGTACATTTATGTGATAAAAACCTAGCTTTGAGAGAAGAGCATGCTGCCCGCCGATACTCTAAGTCCGCGAAGCCGGCAAGCTCGCCCATACCGACCGGATCGATATCCGTCTCACCAGCGCGCAAAAGGATCTGCTTGAACACGCGGCGGCGTTGCAAGGCCACACCGTGACGGCCTTTATCCTAGCCAGCGCCGAGGAAGCGGCGCGCACGACTATCAAGGAACATGAAACAGTTCGGCCTTTCCGAGCGTGATCGGGAGGTATTTGCTGATGCTATATTAAATCTGCCCAAGCCTTCCGACCGTTTGCGCGCCGCTACCTATCTCAAAGAAATGGGCCTGGCTTGACCGCGCGCAAATATCGGATCGATCCGCTCGGCAAGTAGCATGACCGGAGCGCGTTTAAAAGCGGAACAGAGGAGTTGGACCGATATCTTCGTTCTCAGGCCGGGCAAGACGGACGTCGTCATGTGGCGATGTCGTTTGTACTGACCGAGCCACCCGACTATGAAGTCATCGGCTACTGCACTTTGTCTTCCGGCAGCGTCGATCATCAGGCCTAGCCACGAGCTAAAGTCAGAAGTAGGTGTAAGGGGGAGTTGAGGCGGGAAATTGAAGGCGGTGGTGACTTCAGCTGAGA
>LFJI01000497.1 GCA_001235855.1 Candidatus Burkholderia brachyanthoides | reverse complement strand
CCCAGTCCTCAGCGGCCTAGCCGAATAACTGTCCAACTTTGCGGGGTCAGTTCACCTGACGCCGCGGCTTTAAAAAACGGTCGCTTATTGCGCCGTGTCAGCGGCGGGCTTGGCTTTTCTTCTTGTCCTTGAAGTGGACGCCACTTTTGTGCGTGCTCGTCGGCACCGACGTGTTGTCGCCGCCCATCGTCGGGCCGGCCGTCGCGGCCGAGTGCGCGTTGCCGCCGCCCGATCCACCATTGCCGTTCCCTCCTCCCGCCTGCGCCATCGCGCTCGTAGCGCCTAATCCCGCGCCCAGGGTCGCGCCGCTCGTGAGCGTGATCATCACCGTCAGTTTGCCGATTCTCATGTATTACCTCGTTGCCTGATTTGCATTGGGTTTCCATCGTGACACCGGCCACACGGGTCAGGAAAATCACACGTCATCGCGTAGCATGTCGCATGCAAAATGCATAAGACAATCGCTGGACAATTGCATGTTGCATGCAAGTTGGCATGCCGTCTGCTGTCGCCCTGCTTCCGAACATGCGCTCTTTCTTTACCGTCTGCCGACCATGGATGCTCGTCACACCGCTCTCCGTTCCACCGCAAGACCGAATCGCGACGATGCTCCTGAACCCTCTCCAGCACCTCTCTAGCAGGTTTCGTGCGCGTTCGCGGCGCGCGCGAGCACAACCTGAAAAACGTCGATGTCGATGTTCCGCGCGACGCGCGCTCGTGGTGTTCACCGGCGTTTCCGGTTCCGGCAAGTCATCGCTTGCATTTGGTACTTTGTATGCAGAAGCGCAGCGCCGCTACTTCGAATCCGTCGCGCCTCATGCGCGTAGGCTGATCGAGCAGGTCGGCGTGCCACAAGTGGATTCCATCGAAGGCTTGCCGCCCGCCGTTGCCCTCCAGCAGCGGCGTGGTGCGCCCAGTGCGCGTTCGTCGGTGGGCACAGTGTCACAACGCTGTCGAACCTCGTTCGCATGCTGTATTTGCGCACGGGCAGTTATCCCGCCGGCCAGCCAATACTCTATGCCGAGGACTTCTCGCCGAATACGGTTCAGGGAGAGCCTACCCGGCGTGTCACGGTCTTGGCCGCATCTTATGAAGTCACCGAAAAGTCGATGGTTCCCGACGACACGCTCACCATCCGCGAGCGCGCCATCGCCGCATGGCATGGACAAAACCCACGATATTCTCGTGACGATGGGTTACGACGTCGACACGCCGTGGCGCGATCTGCCGAAGAAGCAGCGCGACTGGATTCTCTTCACCGAAAAGAGACGCCGACCGTGCCGGTCTATGCCGGACTCACGCCGAAGGAGACGCAGGCGGCGCTCAAGCGCGGCGCGGAGCCGAGCTATCAGGGCACCTTCACCGGCGCGCGCCGCTATGTGCTGCACACCTTCGCCCACACCCAAAGCGCGATCATGAAGAAGCGCGTGTCGCGCTACATGGTCGGCAGCGATTGCCCATCGTGTCACGGCAAGCGCCTGAAAAAAGAAGCGCTGTCCGTGACCTTCGCAACGCTCGATATCGCCGAATTCTTGCGTTTGCCGCTGAATCGGCTGGCCGAACTGCTCGGACCGATCGCACGCGGCGAGTGGCCTGACTACGTCGCGAGCGACGGCGAAGCGCCGCTCACGAAGGAAGCGCGCCGCGCGGCCACGGCGAAGCGGGTCGCAGCGGGAGGCTCGGCGCACAAGGCGTCGCCCGATGTGCGACGCACGCCCAACCTTTCAGGCGAGAAGCGCGCGACGGCCGAGCGCATCGCGGCGGATCTGCTGGAGCGGCTCGGCACGCTCATCGATCTCGGTCTCGGCTATCTGTCGCTCGATCGCGCGCCGCCCACGCTGTCCTCGGGTGAACTTCAGCGACTGTAGCTCGCGACACAGATCGCATCGCAATTGTTCGGTGTGGTCTATGTGCTCGACGAACGCGGGGCTGCATCCCGCCGACAACGAGGCGTTGTTCGCGGCCCTGCAACGATTGAAGGCGGCTGGAAATTCGCTCTTCGTGATCGAACACGACATGCAGACGATGCGCCGCGCCGACTGGCTCGTGGATATCGGTCCGGCGGCCGGCGCATTGACTCAGGTTATTTGTTACCGAGCGAGGCTCGTTGCCTCCAAGTAT